>JAZRTH010000700.1:0-20480 GCA_045651945.1 Thermoguttaceae bacterium | reverse complement strand
AGTATCCTGTCGGCATGGAACGGCTTAAAAAGGCAAACCGAATCGAAGCCATTGGGAAGAATCTGCGATACGTTCGGTATCTGGACGACTTCCCGTATATTCCTCTAACTTCTTCCTGGTACGATACCGGCGCGGCTGGTTTTTCGTACGATAAACGATACTCCGTCCAGACTAACCCGCTTGTCGTTGAGCGATGTTTGCTCATGTCGACAGACCCGGGCGATCTGGTTTTAGACCCCGCCTGCGGTTCCGGCGTAACAGCGTTTGAAGCGGAACGCTGGGGACGCCGCTGGATTGGCATTGATTCGTCGCGCTGCGCTGTCGCTATTACAACCGCTCGTCTTTTGGGCGGGAAATATCCGTATTATCAGATTGAAAACCACTCAGACAATCCCGCAGACGGGTTTGTATATCGCACGATTTCCCATGTTACAGTTAAATCGGCGGGGACAAACGAACAAATCGACATTATTTGGAATAAATACCAACCGGAATTACAAGAGCTTGTTACAGAATTGAACGCTCTTTCCGGTCAAAGTTGGAAAGACTGGGAAATTCCGCATCTGTCAGACGCAAACGGCAAAGCGCTTAGTAAAGGCAATCGGGATTTCTCCTCGGCTCTTGAACAATACTGGCAGATATTCGCCTGTCGTCAGAAGGAAATGGACGCCGCTATTGCAGAGAACTCGGAATCGGAACCGCTTTTTGATCAGCCTGTAGAACGTCCTCGTCTTTGCCGATGTACAAGCCCATTTACAGTAGAGAGCCTGTATCCTGACGCCGTCAAAAAAAACGCAAAAACCTCAAAGAGGGCGGATAAAGAGAATGCGTTTGCTAAAAACATTTTGGCGCACCTGTCTCTTTCAGGAATCGTTTTGTACGGAAAGAAACAACGCGTCAAATTTAGCGCTCTGCATTTAGTAAACTCAAAAAGGCTGACCGCGGAAGGCGAGTATGACGTCGATCAAAGCGCCTCGTCAGCCGGCATTCTGATTGCAGACGAGTTTGAAACCATTTCATCTTCCGTTTTATCGCAAGCGGCAAAAGAGGCGCATGAGAATCAGAAGGACGCGCTGTTTGTACTTGCGTTTGATTTCACGCCTTTGGAACCGGATTTCCTGTCATCGCTGCCCTTACCCGTCTATCCGGTTAGAATCAGTCCGGACATGCACGCGGCGAATGAGCTGACCAATTCAGAATCCAACGCCTGTTTCGTTTTATACGGAACGCCCGTCGTGAACGTTGAGTCTGTTTCCGATACTGAAATCCAGCTTGAATTGAAAGGCGTCCGGATGTACAATCCACTTGCTCAGACCGAGGAAATCCAGCCGCCGGAAAGCGTTGGAGCATGGTTTATCGACACGAATTTCAACGGACGCGAATTCTGCGTTTGTCAGGCGCGCTATCCTGACTCCAGCTTGAATCCCTATCGACGCTGGAACAGCAAGGCGGACGCGCCGCGCCTTAATCGAACAGAATGGGACGCGATGACCTGCTCTGTTTCCGACGTTATCAGCAATTCAAAGCGCTCCATCGCGGTTAAAATCGTTTCTCCAGCCGGAGACGAAAACGCCGTTGTCATTTCCGTTCCGTCCTCGCGGCGCCGTCAAAAGTAATATTCCTTTTTTCATCGTCATGTTCAACTTTGCGAAATACTGCTGGTTTTTAACAGGTCCGACAGCGTCAGGAAAGTCAGATTTGGCAATCTCATGGGCGTTGGATCATAACGCCGAAATCTTGTCGATGGATTCTGCCGCAATCTACAGACGCATGGACATCGGAACCGCCAAGCCCTCGGCAGAACAGCGCGCTGCCGTCCCGCACCATCTTCTCGATATCGCCAACCCCAGCGAAGAATTCTCCGTCGCTCAGTATTGCGAGGCGGCGGAAGCCTGCGTTCAAGACATTCTCGACAGAGGCAAAGTCCCGCTGTTCGTCGGAGGGACGCCGCTATACTTAAAAGCTCTGCTGCGTGGGCTGTTCGACGGTCCCGGAGCGGACTGGTCAATTCGTCAGGAACTGCAAGCCGTTGTCGACGCCGATGGTCTGGAACGTCTTCACGCCATGCTGGAGGAAATCGACCCTGTCGCGGCGGCAAAACTGCACGTCAACGACTCCCGGCGCGTTATTAGAGCCATAGAGGTTTATCGGCTTACTGGAAAACCCATTTCTCAATGGCAAAAAGAACACGACAAGCCCGTCCCGCAGGAAGATTGCCGAGTCTACGCTTTGGAAGTCCCTAAACCGGAGCTGGACGCGCGAATCGCTGTTCGGGTTGACGCCATGCTCAAGGCTGGGCTAATCGACGAAGTGCGCCGTCTTCTCGAAAACGACTCGCCGTTATCCCGAACCGCCTCGCAGGCAGTCGGCTACCGAGAGCCGATTCAATGGATAGAAAACGGTGAAACCGTTTCTCTGTCAGAACTTAGGGAAGAAATCATTCTGCACACACGCCAATTGGCGAAACGGCAAATGACCTGGTTCAGAGGGTTGTCTGAATGCAGAATAATCAGCAATCCACAGAGTTTTTTGTCAATCGTGGATTAAATCAAACTTTTTTGGACGTTGGACGTATAAATAGCGCGTATTAATCATATAAGCCGTTATTATTCAATAGATAATGACGATATTGAAATAATAATCGCTATATTTTACCTAACAATATTCATTAAAAGAAATTTTGAAAAAATGAGCAAAAAACTATCTCGAAACGCTTGATTTTCTTTCGTTAATTGATTATTATTAAAGTATCAAAAGAAAAATGCTTTGTTAGCGTTTTTTAGAGGAGTTGAAGCTACTTATCCTGACATTTACAATTTGTTTTACTTCGTTTAGTCGCCGGAACGACTTTGATTTTCATGCATTAGGCTGGTAGAATCAGATCGTTTCGCAAACAGCGATTAGCAGAAAAGGAAGGTGCACATGAACGTAACTATTTCCACTCGACATGGCAGCGTCAGCGAGCAGACCCAAGCTCATTTGGAGTCGAAGGTCGAGAAGCTCAGTCGTAATTTCGACACCGTTACTGGCATTGACATCCTGATTGACCTCGCCAATCGGGAAAAGCCCAACTTGAGCGTTACGGTCAAACAGAAAAACGGCGCAGACGCCTTGGCAACAATCGAAAATACAGAACTCCTCACTGCCATGGATTCGGCGTTGGACAAACTGGAACAGCAACTCCGCAAAGCAAAGGAAAAGAAGCTCCAGGAATACAAAAAATAAACCGGCTGTTTCACAGTTGCAACTATACATTTCGTATTAAAACAATGTAATCACAGATTCCCGATTCGCTTTTTGAGGCGTAAATCGGGCATTTATGCCAGAAGAAACCGGCTAATTTCGGTTTCTAACGAAAAAAACGAGGAAAATGGCGAGAAGTTTTGTATTTTCTGGCGCCTCCTCCATTTAAATTTAATACGAATTTGATATATTATAGCCACATCATTTTACTTTAGATTTATTCGCGGTGAGAAAAATTGTTTTTCTCACCGCCAGTTACACCTTTATTTACAAGGAGTCCTCTCAAATGAGGTTTGAAGAATTTATCGTAGTAGATTCGATTAATCCCAATCTTCAAGCAACGGATAAAGAAGGCGCTATTCGAGAAATGGCGAGTTCTTTGGTCAAAGCTGGCAAATTGCCCGAAGACGACTATGATAGCCTTGTTCGCGCAATTCTCAAGCGCGAAGAGTTGGGAAGCACCGGCATTGGTCGCGGCATTGCGGTTCCTCATACAAAGCATCCGTGCGTTCAGGAACTGGTCGGAACAATTGCAGTGAGCAACAAAGGCGTTGAATTCGACAGCCTTGACGGCGAACCGGTTTACGTATTGTTCCTGCTCATTTCCCCGCCAAACGAACCAGCGCGGCACTTGCGAGCTCTGGAGCTTATCGCTCGTCAGCTTCGCAACGATACATTCTGCAAATTCCTCAAGCAGGCTCGCAACCGCGAAGACATCCTGCAGCTGATTTCCGAAGCGGATAATAATCAGTTTGAGTAATTCGTTTGACTCCAGGAGTCATGTTAAAGTTTTCACAGTTTTGATTGCGGCAATATGCGCTAACCAGACCTTTGACGTTATTTTCTAACGTCAGATCTGGTTTTCTGTCGTCAACTTTGCATAGGTCTCTATACAAATTAAAACAACTATATGAATCGACTCGTAACGGTCGCCAATCCTGAAGGATTGCACATGCGCGTTGCGCTGATGATTAGCGAATGCGCCAAAAAGTACAACGCTACGGTAACTATTACCAAAAATTCGGAAACCGTCAGCGCCCGCGATATACTGCAGGTTCTGACGTTAGGCGCTACTCCGGGCGTTACGCTCACCGTTGACGCTCAGGGCGAGCAGGCGTCAGAAGCTCTCAATAGCATCTGCGCCCTTTTTGAGAACAACGTTTCATCGGCTCTCTAACAGGGTTAACGTTTAAACGAACGTTTAAAACGGTTTTCGATTTCCGGATAACTGTTCCCGATTAAAGGCGCAACGTTTTAATTCGCCAAAACTTCGAGATCTGCTTAGGAACGCAGAGTCTCGAAGACAGGAATATTGTTATTTTCCCAAAGCGGTTGCCGTCCTCCGTTTTATAACGTTTAACGATCTGCTCTTTTAATGAGCGTCAAACTCCAAATTCAATGATAACGCTCAAAGGAATCCCTGTTTCGCCTGGAATCGCATTTGGGGAAGCCCTGGTTATTGACAACGAGGGTTTTCGAATTCGACGATCAATCATTCAACCTAAAGACGTTGAAGAAGAAGTCAAACGTTACGAAAGCGCATTTGAAAAAGCGAAGCAGGACATTGCTGTAAATGCAACTTCCGTTACAAAAGAACTCGGCGAATCTTACGGTTTAATCTTTCAGGCGCATCAGGCGATTCTGGAAGATTCCACTTTGCGTGATGAGATTCGCAAAAAGATTGAGACGGAGCGCTACTCTGCGCCATACGCTATTTCCACCATATTCAGGCAGTATGCAGAGTCTTTTCGTAAAATACCCAACGAGCATCTGTCTCAGCGAGCCAATGACATTATCGATCTGGAAAAACGCATTATGAGCATTCTCATTGGCGTTCAAACAGAATCGACTACGTCAATCAGCAAAGACCTGGTTGTTTTGGCTCACAATCTCACGCCATCAGAAACGTCCAACATGAACCGAAACAGCGTTCGCGCTTTCGTTACAGAAATCGGTTCCAAAGGGTCTCACACTGCAATTCTTGCAGAAGCTCTCGAAATCCCGGCGGTCGTTGGCGCAGGGAAATTTCTTGACAAAATTCAGGGCGGGCAAAAAGTTATTGTCGACGGTCATCAGGGGATTATTTATATCAATCCGACTACCGACATCATCGAACAATACAAAAAGCTGTTATCCAAAAACTATGAGTTTAACGCCCAATTAAATAATCTGGATAATATACCATGTCAAACCAAAGATGGAACAAGAATTCACATCTATGGAAACATGGAACTGGACTTCGAAGCCCAAACCTCTCTCAACCGCGGAGCGGACGGCATTGGTCTGTATCGTACGGAATTTCTTTGGCTGACAAATGAAATGCAGCTGGATGAGGAAACGCATTTCCAAAAGTATAAAGAAGTCGTTGAAACGATGAAAGGCAAGCCGGTAACAATACGAACCTGCGATCTGGGCGCCGACAAACTGCTCAAAGACCTCATGCCCGGCGAGGAGCGCAATCCGGCTTTGGGGCTTCGGTCAATACGTCTGAGCCTGTTCATGCCGGAAATGTTTCGCAAACAGCTCCGAGCCATTTTGAGAGCGTCTGCATTTGGACCGATTCAGATTCTCTTCCCGATGATTTCAACGCTTTCGGAATGGCGGCGCGTTAAGATGATTGTTAATGACACGTTTGAAGATCTTGACGAGCGAGGCATTGCGTTTGACCATAACATTCCATTGGGCATCATGGTTGAAGTTCCATCTACAGTCATGATGATTGAAGAATTCCTTCACGACGTAGATTTTATCAGTATTGGAACCAACGACCTGATTCAGTACACCGTTGCTGTCGACAGAACCAATAAAGACGTTGCCACGCTGTTCAACGGCTGCGAACCGGCGGTTATCAGACTGATTTGGAAAACCGTTACTGCGGCAAACAAACTCAACAAACCTGTTTGTCTTTGCGGACAAATGGCAAGCGATCCAACTCTGACAATGCTCTTGCTGGGGCTGGGGCTTCGCTCGTTATCAATGCCGCCTGCCGCTATGAGAGAAATTAAACGCATTTGCTTTTCCGTTGAAATGCTGCGGTGCAGAGAAATTGCTTTTAGAGCGCTTCGGACGGATAACGCCGGAGACATCCAGTCCCAGCTGCAGCGAGAACTGGCTCTTGTTCTTCCGGACTATTTCCAACAGGAGGAATAATTTATTTGTCCGCGAACGCGCGCGGTTTGCGGACGTCAACAAACTAAAACAGAGTTCAAGCTGGTTTAACGACAAATGCATCGCATTCTTGCAACTGGTTCGTTCTGTTTGTCAACCGTGATTCTGTTTTTAAACCGAACTTCATAGTTTTCTCCCATGCTTGTAGAAATCAAAAATCTCGTTCGATATTTTCCGCGCACCAAAGCGGTCAATAATATTTCGTTCAGTTTCGACAAAGGACAGATATTTGGATTTGTCGGACCGAACGGCGCAGGCAAAACAACAGCCATGCGGATTTTGGCAACTCTTGACCAGCCGCAGTACGGAGACTGCTTTGTTGACGGGTATTCTGTTACGCAGTATCCGGAAAAAGTCCGAAAACTGGTCGGATTCATGCCGGATTCTCTTCCCATGCACAACGACATCTCCGTTCAGGAATACGTCGATTTTTACGCCAGAGCGTACAACGTCCAAAATCCGACTCGGGCTAAAATCGTCAATGAGGTTATGGATTTTACTGACTTGCACGTCATTGCAGACAAAACGCTCAACGCGCTTTCCAAAGGCATGAAACAGCGAGTCAGTCTGGCTCGAGCGCTGGTTCATGAACCCAAAGTCCTCATTTTGGACGAACCCGCCAACGGGCTTGACCCGCGAGCGCGCGTTCAAATGCGAGAACTGTTCAAAGCGTTAGCGGAAAACGGCATGGCAATCCTGATTTCCTCGCACATTTTAACTGAACTGGGAGAAATCTGCGACGGGGTTGTGTTCATCGAAAAAGGTCGGCTGCTAGACGCTGGAACCATTTCAGAAATTAGCCAAAGACGATCAAAAGAGTCTCTCGAAGCAGAAATACGCCTGCTTCGAACAGACGATTGGGAACAGCGCTTAAAGCTGCTTTCTGTTCGACTTTTGGAAATTCCCGATGTAACAAATCCCGCCGTAGCTGGAGATCACATTGAATTAACCATCGAAGACGGCGAGGCGACTGCCGCCGCTATACTCCGACAACTGATTAACGACGGATTCCCGATTGTCGATTTTCGTTTGAGAAACAATCAGCTCGAAGACCTGTTTATGACCATCACCAACGGAAACGTACAATGATACAATATTTTAAAACCCTTTTGACGTTGCTGGACAACAAAATCAACCCCATTGCCGTCAAGGAAATGCGTCAGGCGGTTAGAAGTCGATACATTACCCTGCTGCTGCAGTTGTATCTGCTCATTGAACTGCTTATGACAGGTTTTTACCTTCTTACCATTGACATCAACGATCTGTCTTCTGGCGGAATGGATTTGTTTGTTCCATTGATGATTCTGCTCTTTATCGCCAATCTGATTTGCGTCCCGGTATACACTTCCACTCGGCTGGCAAAAGAGGTTCGTGAAAATGACGCCATGTTCTCGACAACGCTTACGCCGATGCAAATCGTCAGAGGAAAGTTTCTCTGCGGCTTGTTTATTTCCCTGCTTCTGTTCAGCGCCGCCGCGCCGTTTGTTATTTTAACGTATTTGCTTCGCGGACTGGATATTTCTCAAATTCTCTCCACGCTTTACTGGTCATTTTTAACTATTCAGGTTTTCAACTGTTACGGAATCGTCTTTGGAGCGCTTAATATCAATAAAGTTTTAAGAGCGATTATCGGCTGCATTATGGGATTTGCCATAATTGGATTTCTGGATAATCTTCCATACGGCGGTTTCTCATTCATATCATCAGTCAGTTCCATCGATTGGGAATCTATTTTCATCGTAACGCTTGTTTTCCTCTTTATGGGAGAAGCGTTTATGACGCTTGCAGCCTGTTTGCTGTCTCCGATTTCATACAATCGCATGACCAGACCGCGAATTTTCGCAACCGTCAGTTTTTTTTCGTTAATGATTATAGCTGTATTGTATCATCTTTTCACTTTAAGAGATGTTTATATAGATGTGACAGGCGCGGTTGTCTTTATAGTAACGTTGGCATTTCTCGGAATTGGATTATGTGAACGAACGTCTTTGAGCGTTCGCCAAATTCAACAGATACCGCGAAGCCCTGTTCTCCGAATTCTGGCGTTTCCGTTCTTTACCTGCGTTGGTTCTGCTATCGTATGGTTTATACTTATGTTCGGATTATTATTGTTATTCGACTATCTTTTTAATCACAGCGTAGCATGTGAACGCCTGGCGGATATGGACTTCCCATTT
Source organism: Thermoguttaceae bacterium (assembly GCA_045651945.1). Taxonomy (GTDB): domain Bacteria; phylum Planctomycetota; class Planctomycetia; order Pirellulales; family Thermoguttaceae; genus RUG11551. The sequence continues at coordinate 11,892 of JAZRTH010000700.1, read as the reverse complement.
CCATTCCTCGCTATGATTCTGTTTTATTCAACATGCGGCATGCTAATTCGGATCGGCATTGATCGATGGCGGCGCGATAACCTGAGTCAAAGACTGCCGGATAATCCCCACATTACTATTTATCCATCTCCGCAAAAAGGCATTTCGACGGTTGCTTATACGATGTTTTTGATAGCGGTTCCTTCTCTTATCCCGCTGCTGTTTATTTTTAGCCGCGGTTCAGAACTTAGAGAAGCGCTGTTCTTCTTTTCGCCTTTTAATTACATGGACGACTACGGGCCTAAGAGAAATGATTTTATTCCCGTTCTTTTTGGTCTTGTCAGCTCGGCCTTTTTGATTATATACAGCGTAATTTCATTTCTTCGGTATTATTCGCTGGGCCCCACAAATGCAGAGCCGACAAATTTGAATACAGCGAGTAAACAAGGGCAAATTTAGCAATATTTCTCTTGACAAAGTTGCCAATATCGGTATGATAAACCATAACAAGACGATTGATCAAGCCGTCTTGTTATGGTTTATTTCAACAACGTTTGACGCCATTAAATTTCATCAACAACTCATGGATACAATTACATCCTTTATTGAAAAATGTAAAGTCGTTCCGGTTATCGCCATTGAATCCGCTGAACAGGCGCTTCCACTGGCAGACGCGTTACTCGAAGGCGGGCTTCCCATTGCAGAAATTACTTTTCGCACCGCGGCGGCGGCTGAAGTCATTTCCATTTTAGCGCAGCAAAGACCGGAATTGATTGTCGGAGCAGGAACGCTTCTGACTACGCAAAACGTCGAAGACGCCATCAAAGCGGGCGCGAAATTCGGCGTTGCCCCAGGCTGCAATCCGGACGTTATCGACTTCGCGCAAGCGAACGGGTTCCCGTTCATTCCTGGCGTCTGCACGCCCAGCTGTATAGAATGCGCACTGTCGATGGACTGCAAAGTCCTCAAGTTCTTCCCCGCCGGAGCGATGGGCGGCGTCAAAATGCTCAAAGCCCTTTACGGTCCGTACAAACACACCGGCGTTCGATTCATGCCGACAGGCGGCGTTACGCAAGAGAACCTGTCTGAATACCTGTCCGCGCCGGGCGTTATCGCCTGCGGCGGAACGTGGATAGCCCCCGCTGCTGACATTGCCGCCGGAGCCTGGGACGTCATTGCAGACAGATGCAAAAAAGTTGCCAACGCTTAGTTTTATAATTCGCAATTTGGGGTGCGTAATTAGGAAATAGGGAACTGGAAATATTTTTTCGCCATTTGTGAATTGACATCCTACTCCCCTATTCCCTACTCCCTATTCCCTACCTTACAGCCATGTCCAATTCCCATTCTGACGAACCCAAACTGCTGCCAGGCTGCTGGCTGGAAAGTCCGTGGGATCCTGGTACAGCTGGACCTATCACGGAACAGTCGCATTTAATCGACTTGATACCGTTATATAAGGCTCAGTGGCTGCGATATTTTATTTTTTGGGCGATAATCGTTGGAGGAACGCTGGCGCTGGGAGTTCTGGTTCCGCCAATGCTCAATGCGATGAACATCCCTGTTCCAGACCTCATCATACTGGGGAAAACAGGATTGGACAGATGGTTGGAAACCATTCTGTTGTTGTTAACAGCAGGAACGTCATATTTGGCTTGGCGAATTCGACGGCAGAAGCCAGAATGTTTAACTCGCGGCTGGATTCTGTTTTTCTGCGTTGGCATTTTTCTTTATATGAGCCTGGACAGAACGTCGCATTGCGTCCAGTCGCTTACCAACTGCTTCAACGCGGTTATTCACAATTCGTTAGAAACTGACAGCATAACGCTGAAACCAGACAACATTCTATATTGGGAAACCGCTGTTTATGGAATTGTTTATCTGGCGATTTTGTCACGATTAATGATAGAATTCAGCGGCGCGTCCATGGCGCAGTTGTTTTTACTTGCTGCAACAGCGGCTTATGCATGTTCCTGTGGGCTTTGGTTTGCTCCTGACAGTCTGAAACTGCCATTGACCATTGAAGAACTTTCCGGCGCTTTAACCCTGACAGGAGACTTTTGTCTCTTTTGGTCGCTGATCAATTACGCCCGATTCATTATTCTGGAAGGCTTTGGGCTGGACTCCGCAGGCTGGCGTCTTGCAATCAATCGATACCGATACGCCTCTCGACATTCATCCAGACGCAATTCCTATATACAAACAGAAACAGAATCGAGCGACGATAATTCGTCACCTTTTTCAGAATCCACTGCGGATTCCAGAGAAAGCTCTCCCTTTGCTTTGGACGAATCCGGTTCACAGTCGCAGACTGTCAGCCCCAATCTTTCGTCGCCATACGCCCAAACAATTTCCTCTGTTGCAACAACTGGCATTCCTTCGCCTGAGACGCCTTACAACCCCCAAACGTCTTCTCCCTTTGAACAACCATTCAATTCGCCCTATACTCAGCAGCCGTATGGGCAGCAATCATATCCGCAACAGCCGTATCCTCAAACGCCATACGGTCAGTCGCCGTATGGTCAACCTCAACCCGGCGGTCAAACGCTATATACTCCTCAAGCTCCATATTCTCAGTCTTCATACGGACAACCGCAATACAATCAGACGCCGTACGATACCCAACAAAATCAAGCCTACGGACAAAATTCGTATCCACCTCCTCTGAATCCTCAAACAACGTCCAATTCAACTGCTTCAAACAGTTCTGCGTCTGGACAAACCGCTCAAACTCCCGCAGCTGGGTCAACAACGCCAACAGCGCAGGAAGTTCAAAGAGAGTTTAAAAAATTGGAAGAAAAAATCCATCGTCAGCTTACTTATGACGAAAAGAAAGCCGTTGTCCGCCGAATGATTCGTGAACGACAGGGCAAATAATCAGAGTTCAAAAAGTCAGCAAACCTCTGAACGTATATAAAAAAACGAGAGCCAAACGCACTTGCGTTTCGCTCTCGCTCTTAACGAAAAAGCATATCGAATATTTACTGTTCCATCTCCGCAACCTGACGGGCGTACTGTTTTGCGTGTTCACGGAACTGTTTCATTGTATCCGGAGAAGAGAATACGTACAGCTTCTTTCCATAGACCAGACAGTAATCAACTTTTCCGTCAACATTCCGATTTTGCTGAAGTTTCAACATCGGGTCAAACCCTCTGCAAACCGGAGTAAATTTCTCAGGATTCGCCATAAATTCGTCTCTCTGACTTGCGTTCGAACAGTAGTACGTACGACCTTCAAAGACAACTGCGAATTCAGGCTTTCCAGGCGTCCATTTTTCTGATTTAATCAGGTCAACCAACGAGTAGCCTTCCAGCGCAACCGGTTCAAAATCGTTATTAGAACCAATCGGAGCAGACGGAACTACTTTACTTGAAGTCGGGAAGGTTGACGGCGTCGATTCAATAGCAGACGACTGTCGTAATGGATTTTCTGCGCTGAACGTTGATTCAATCGGTTTGACGTCGCCGGAGCGCATCGGGTTGTACATTGCCGTGTCAACGCCATCCGGAGCTGACGCGCTTTGAACCTTTGTCGGCGTGCTGCGAGAGCGGAACGTTTTCTTCAGTTCCTGCTTTGCAGCATCGTCCTGACGGAGCGGGTTAATGTCTACGTTGTTATCCTGTTCATACAGCGGAGCGGTCGGCGTATCGTCCAAAGGAACGACAGGCGTAATTGGAGCTTCCGGTTCAGCTTGTGACAGGGGCGCTATCGGGAACGGGTCATTCTGAATCGGCTGCGGATTGACCGGGATGTCTGCCGACTTTATTGGTTCCGTTGGATTAACGCCTAATGACGGGTCTACAATCGGTTCAAAATTCGGAATGACGTCATCCAGTTTGGGAATCGACGGCGTGGGTTTTTCAGCTGGCGTTTCTTCTGGAGCGTCGCTGGGCAATAATATTGGTTCCGCGAACGAATCAGTTGGAACGGGCTGCGTCAGATCTGGCTCAGTTACCGGCGCGGCTTCCGTTACTGGCGCTGGCTCGGTTACCGGCGCGGCTTCTGTTGCCGGCGCTGGTTCTGCCGTTGGAGCTGGCGTTGCAGGAATCGGTTCCGTTGGCGGAAGCATTTCCGTTGGTTCAAATGGCTTTGACCCGGAATCAAAATTAATCGTAGGCAAAGAATCGTCTTTTGAACCCGAAATATTTACTTTACCCAGTTCGGAACCGCCGTCAATAAGAGACCGACGCGGATTTTCCGGACCAGGAACGTTTTCCGGGCGAAAACCAGCTGGCGTTGGAACGCGTTCTGCCCCAATAGCCTGGGGAAACGTTACATCCGGACGTCTTTCGTTAGGCCATACTCGCCATGTGGGAGTGTAATATCCCCAGTTTTGAGTATTGGGAATACACACTCTGCCGCCCAATGAACGCGGTGTCGCCTCACAATGAACACACGGTCGGGATTGAACGTATGCTTCCTGCGCCTGCGCCTGACCAGCCAGGAGTCCTGCCGCCGCTAAGAGCGATAGTATTGCGCTGCCGCCAATTAATTTATAGTTCTTGTTCATCTGACAATCCCTTGTATATCAAATTTTACGAATTGTTTGCTATTATGTTGTTTCTTGTTTGAAACGGGGGCGGTCGGAGAAGCGTCTGCCTCTCATAATTTAATGTTATTTATTATCAACCAACGGTTGCCAATATTTCATAAACTAGTAACTCATACCGTTTCTTACGCCAAGGTTCTGAATGTTACGAAGCGCTGACGTACCCAGGGAGATGAATCCGAAGAACGCTTCAAACGGAGCCTGAACCTTACGCATAAAGTTGGTAGCGGCAACGGAGCGATCTTCGCCGATAAACACACGGTCGCCGGGGAATATTTGATAGTTCGTAGCGGTTGAGGCGTCCTGAACGATTTCATCCCAGCTGATCGGGAATACCTGAGCGCACTGATTTCCATTCGGAGCAGGGCGAGAAATCCAGATGTTTGTACTGGACTGCTGGGAAATGCCGCCGGTCTGACAAATGGCGTCTAAAACTGTTTCGTTCCCGGTATATGGAACTCGATGAACTCTATCGCCCTGATTGGCGCCTTGAGTTACGATGTAATAAAATTTGCTGTTATATCCCGCTACGTCTACCGTAACAGAGGGGGAATCAAAAAATTGAGCTAGATGGCGTTCAATCGCCAGCTTTGCTTCTGGAACCGTCATGCCGGCAATACGAATCAGACCGTATTTGCGAAGGTTGACGTTCCCGTCTGGACCAACAAGATAGTTCCCGGAAATCGGCTGCATCGCCGACGCCTGCGCTAACTGACAGGACACTTCCGGCGCTTTAAGAATCTGCTGGAGATGATTCACGATAACGGTTTTGGCTTCGTCAACCGTCATGCCGGCAACGCGAACCGTGCCATAAGCAGGTCCCAAATCTACAGAGCCTTCCGCATTAACTAAATAAACGCCATTAATCGGCTGATCCAATAAAGTTCCCAGAACGTTAATCGCTAACGCATCAAACGTTTCCAGCCGATACGGCGGTAATGGAACCATCTTGACAATATCAATAGATATAACGTCCGACGGCTCAATTCGGTACGCTGGCAGCGTTACTTTTGCCAATTCTGAAGGAATTGCTGTATCGGCGGGCGCGGGCTGTTCCAACGTTGGATCATAGTAGTCGAACGGCGTACAGCCTATGTTGGCCGCGCCAAAAGCCAAAACGGCAAACAGTATGGCAAAACGTACGCGGAACAATTTGTTATACAATGCGTGACTCATTTTGTTACTCTCAAAATATATATGCCAACAGGTTATCTATAAAAACCGTTGCTATCATTTAGAATCGGCTCTTACTGAAAGAATCTTTGAGGATTTTACCGATAAATTCCAGAAAAATAGAAAAATGGAAGGTTAGGGAATGGGGAATAGGGAGAAGGGAATAGATAATAGCAAACAAACAGAACAATACAGAAAAAAGAATCAAACAATATATAAAGGAATAGGGAATAATACGTTGACTACTACGAGTCCTAATACTATTCCCTATTCCCTAATTCATGCTCCCTAACACTAGTCCAATTTAGCTGGAGGTGAAAAGAGCAGTTTCAACGCAGAGTCCAACTCGAGGGGCTGAACGTTGCGGTTGACAATTTTTCCGGAAGCGTCAATCAAAATCATCGTCGGAGCGATAATTCCCATCTCGCAGGCAAGAGGTCCATCCATGCCCTTACCGTCAATCTGAAACCAGTTGATTTTATTTTGTTCAACAAACTGGTTCATTTGTTCTGGATTGTTATCCAAATTAACGCCGATAATCTGAAGTTTGGAACCATACTTTTCTTTGGCGGCTTTAAGAGCTCTCACATCTGACTGAGCAGATGACGACAGCGCGCTCCAATAATATACAAGGACGTTAAAATCTTTAAACTTGGCAATGTCAAGCGCTTTGTTGGTGGACGTAATGCCCTTGAGATGCATCTGCTTTCCAACTGAACTCAAACGATACAAAGCGCCTTTCGACTTGACAGCCTGGGGGGTTTGCGGGAATTTACTAACAATCTGGCTATACCATTTAACGGCATCGGATTCACGACCGGACATCTCCCGAGCGTTCGCCAACTGGAACAGAGCTTCGGCGGAGTCTGGGCTATTTGGATAATCTTCGACAAATTTTTCCAAACCTGCATACCATTTCATCTGAATTTCCGCCCAATCGGCGTTCGGAGACGCCATACCTAAATAATATCGAGTCATCAATTCGCGGAAAGAAAAATATCCCGCCAGACTTTCGTCGCCTTCCGCTTTGAATTTATCAGCAAATTTTGCTAAAATATCAGCGCCGTCAGCCAGCTCGCCCAATTGAGCGCCAAGCTGCAATCCGTCCGCCAACTGGCGATACCACATGTCGCGTTCTTCGCCTGTGGAAGACTGGGCTATTTTCTCAACGACAGAAGCACGCTGTTTGTGAAGAACGCTTTTCTGTGCTAAATCTGTCGCCTGTTGTAACTGAGTGTCGATTTTTTCAATCGAGCCTATCAACTCCTGCTGTTTCTGAGCAGACGCCGCATTTGAAGACGCAACCGCCGCCGAGGCCGCGCCGCCAGGAAGGAAGATTGACGCAATTCCATGTTCAGCGTCTGTCTGAACCTGCGGACAGAAAAGGGTTTTCCAAACGTCGCCAATTTGAATCAGCGTGCCGTTAGCCAACTGCATTTCAGTATCGTTAATGCGAGCAAAAGACGAGACGTTTTCAAAAGCTACAATGCCATCGCCCAATTCAGACGGAATTGCGCTGGGCTTGTCGCCGTTAAACTGGAGAAATTCCGCATTACGGGCAATCGTTTTTGATTTGACGCCTTCTTCAAAATCCGTAACCGCTTTTTCGATTAAACCCTTAAGCTGTTTCTTCTGAGCGGCGGTTATATCCAGAGCGTCAATCTCTTCAGCCGTCATAAGAAGAGCCATGAATCGAGGCTTGTCGCCGGTTTTCAGAGCGGCAAACGCCTCGGCGGTTACTTCTTCTGCGGAAATGCGCTTCCAGGATTCAATGCGCTGATCTTCATTTTTATCCAGACCCCATCGAGAACCCGCCATATTGAACCAGCGGTATTCGTCCGGCTTGTTGTTGCCGTTGGTGTCGATATCGCGATAGACTTCGACGCCTTCTTTGAAATATCGCCACTGATCCATTGCCTTGTCGCCGTTGGTGTCAGCAAAAACGCGCAGCGTCTGACCGTTTTTATCAATCAGCTTCCAGCCGGAAATATCTCCGGATAGCTGTTCCAACCGGCAGCTTGCCGCATCTTCTTCAGCCGGCTGAGCGTAGTCGACGCCCGGCTGAGTCGGTTTGAAACTAAGCGCCTGCTCGACGGACGGTCCGCCTTGAGCCAACGCCAGCGAAGTCATGATCGCACAAAGAGGAAGAATGAAAAATAGCGTGTTCTTTTTCATGGATTGTATCTTGTTAAAGGAAGGAAATATCGTAGTCAGCCGCCAGCGATGAAGAACCCATCTTCACGCCGCGCTTTCCGACAATTAATCTTTTATAGCAGTATAGCAAAAAACGCTCTGCAAGGAAAGAGCAGTTTTTGAAAGTTACCCTACTGCCTCCCTAACGATTATTTTGTTTTTGCTTGCTAAAACTCTCAAATTTTTAGAAATTTCTATTCCCGCCCCATTTCAATAATTATTTTTTTAGTGTATAATATATTTTATAAGGGAAACTATAATTGGAGGAACGTTTTGTTTACTCAAAATACACTGAAATTTTTTGACGATATTGCCGCGAATAATAATCGCGAATGGTTTACGGAACATAAGCAGGAATACCTGGATTACGTTCAGGCGCCAACGCGAGCGTTAGCCGCTCAGCTGGAAAAGGACATGCTCGATTTCGACCCGTTTATGCTGACGGATCCGAAGCGGGTTTGCAGCCGCATTTATCGCGACACGCGCTTTTCCTCAGACAAAACGCCTTACAAGACGACGTCGTACCTTATTTATCGTCGTCCGATGGAAGACAAAACAAACGTCCCCGGCTGGTTTTTCGAGGTCAACGCGACGGGCTATTGTTACGGCATGGGCGCGTTCAACGCCAACGCCAAGTTCATGGCTAACTTTCGGTTGCTGATCGAGGAAGACCCGGAACGGTTTTTATCGATAATCGGAAACATAAACCGGCGTCGGTTCGATTTGTATACGGAAGAATACAAGCGTCCGATTCCCAACGACCTGGACAAAAAAATTCAGCCGTACTATCAAAGCAAAAACCTTTATTTGATTTGTAACAAAAAGATAGACAAAACGCTGTTTTCCAATCGTCTGGCGCCAACCATCGTCGACGGATTTATGCAGCTCAAACTGTTGTACGACTTCCTTTGGCAGACCTATTCCAGAGCCTTTTAATACAAGTGTTTTCGTAAAACATGAAACGCATACTTATAACTGTTGTCTTAACGCTTATCGGCTTTAACGCCGAGGCAAAAACCGTATACGTCAACAACACGATGGGAGACGACCGATTCACCGGCGAACGAGAAGATTTCGACGTCGTCGAGGCGGGACCCGTCAGAACCATCGCGCGCGCAACCGAACTGGCGCGCCTGGGCGACACAATTTCTCTGGCGGACACCGGCGTTCCGTATCAGGAATGCGTCAGCTTAACCAACAAAAACGCCAGCGGAATCAGCGCGGAATACCCGTTTGTTCTGGAAGGCAACGGCGCCAGTCTGGACGGTCGCGTTACAGTAGAACATGAGAAATGGGAACACTTCAAAGAAATCTATAAACCAGTCAAAGACAATCCCCCGGAGTATCAGGGAGACATTTTCCGCCTTCACGTAGCAAAATATTATCCCAGCGCGGTCTGTTACTGCATGCTCTTTGTAGACGCCATGCCGGTTCAAAACAAAATCGCTGAACCTATGGAATCCCCGGTCGGGCAGCTCAACGAGCTGGACGCCGCCCTGTTTGAAGGGTACCTGTATTTCCGTCCGGAAAAGGGAAAGACGCCGGAAGATTACAAGCTGGAAATCACCGCGTTAAGAACAGGCATTACCCTCAATCACGTTGACCACGTCGTAATTCGCAACCTGATTGTTCAGGGATTTCAGATGGACGGCGTCTCGTTAGCCAACTCCGCAACCAACGTCGTCATAGAACAATGCACCATTCGCGGCAACGCTCGCGCCGGCATGGCTGTCGGTTGGGGCAGCGACGTCAAAGCAAGCCGAATTCTCATGTGCGCTAACGCCTTTAGCGAAGTCCTCACGTTCCCCTACTCTCGCGTTAAAATTGAGAAATCCAGATTGTCTGGCGATTACGGCAAACCCTGGATTGACCAGTCCGGTACAGAACACGGTTCCGCCGCGCTGTTTTCCAACAACGGAAAATGGATAACCCCGGCAGAACTTACTCCTGACCTGTCTCCGCTGCCCGAAGCGCAAGACGCTGCAAAAGAGTTCGAAGATAACGGCGACGACGCGGATGCTGACGCAGACAACGCCGCTGACGATTCCAACAAAGACGCCGATAACGACGACGCTTTCAGCCTTGACGACGACGATTCAGACAACGATGCATTCAAAGACGATTCCGACAAAGATGACGACGATTTTGGATTCGGCGACGACGACGCAGACAGCGGCGCCGACGATTCCAATAACGATGCGGCAGACGACGACAATCCCTTTGACGCTGAAGACGAAAATAACAACGCCGACAACGGCGATTCGGAAGACGATTCCGACAATCCCTTTGACCTGGAATAACTTCTGTAACATTTCCTCGCACCCCCACCCCTACCCTCCATGAAATTTACCTCTTTCCTTGCTGTCGGCATAACCGCGCTTCTTATCGGGGCGGGGGTTTCCTACTATACGCTTAACAATCAAACAAACGCCAAGATGGCTGACAAGGCGTTTTTGGAAAAACAGCTCAAAAGTCTGTCCTCCGGGGATAAAAAAGACACAACGCGGCGTCTGCCGATCGTTCGCGTCGCGCGGGCGGAAATATCTGACATTTCAGACGAACAGGTTTTCGACGGGCGTCTGGTGGAGATTCAAAAAGTCGTGCTCGCCTCTGAAGTTTCCGGATTGATAAATGAAATGACCGTCGAGGTGGGCGATAAAGTTCAGGCGAAAGATACGCTCATTGTTGGCGTCGACGCAACCTGGCTCAACATCGCTCTCATTCAGGCGCAGCGGCAAAAGGAGTTTGACCGAGTCAACATGACCCTTCAAAAAGCGGAACTTAACCGCTTGGAACGGTTGCGCGAACGTCAAGCCGGGGTTGTTACAGACAGCGAGCTGGAAAAGCAAACTGCGTTGGCGGAAGAAGCCGTTGCGAAGTACAAGCTCTCCGAGGCAATGGAAAACGAGATTCAGGAAAAGCTGAACCGAACCAAAATCTACGCCCCGTTTAACGGCGCGATTATCAATAAGCTCACCGAGTTGGGCGCGTACGTTTCGCCCGGTACGCCGCTGGTCGAAATCGTTTCCGACGGTCAGGCGGACGCGCTGTTCCACATCAGCGAGAATTTCATTCAGCGCATTCACATCGGCGACCCGCTCCCGATTTACGTTCCCGCTGTTGACAAAACCGTCAACGGGGAAATCGTCTCCATCGTTCCTTACGGGTCAACGGCAGCGCGATCGTTCCCCGTCCGCATTCGCATTGACGATCAAGGCGGGCTTCTGAAAATTGGCATGAGCGTTCAATGCACGCTGGAAACGACGGAAAAAGCGCAGCGGCTCACCGTTCCCCGCGACGCCGTGTTGCAAAAGCCCGGCGAAAACACCGTCTGGGTCGTTCAAAAAGAGTCCGACGGCGCGTTTCGCGTTACGCCGGTTCCCGTCTACATTCACGCCCGGGCAAACGCCGTTCTTGCCGTTCGACCAGCAACCGAAGCCGGAGAAAAAGTTCTCGTTCCCGGCGCGCTGGCAATTATCGAAGGCGCCGAACGACTCATGCCCGGTCAGGAAGTTGAACTCAAAGAGATCAACCCTGAACTGCTAAAAGACCTGCCCACCGCCGGCGGCATGCAGTCGTTCACGCATGAAAAAGAGTAGCGGCGAGACGATGGTTTTGCGCGGGTCAGTCCGTACACGGATTTTACGGATTAAACGGATTCGCGCCGATTGGTTTACGACGTTCTTACTTTATATCCTCCCCTTACTAAAGTTTTTTGGAAAGGGGAGTTTGAGGGGAAGAACCTTTTTTTCAAAAAGGGTTTTCCCCTCATATTATTTCAACTTGAAAAAACTTCTACAACAGGGAGCCAGCTTGCTGGCGACCGAAAGTTTTTTCAAGTTGGCGGCGACTCTATCTCCCTTGACAGAAACCCTCTTTGGCGCTATTCTCTTTCAATCATGAAAATTAAAAAGCCGTTTCTGCTGAAGTTGGGCGGATACCTTATATTTGCGTTCTCTCGAATGTGGATGTCAACGCTGAGAATGCGCGCCTGGCT
>JAZRTH010000699.1:0-2368 GCA_045651945.1 Thermoguttaceae bacterium | reverse complement strand
TCAAATAAATCGTCGCTGACGCAAATAACCTTGTCGTAACGCTTGAGGCAAAAGCGGTCAATCGCGTAGTACAGCGGCGTTTTGGACGTGTGATGCACCCAGCCGTGAACCGTTGTAACAAGTTTCATTTTATGAAACCGGCGCAGAAGCAACCCGATGGCGTTGGACTTGTAGTCGTGCCCATGCCAGATTTGGACGTCGTTTTCCCGGCAGAGTTTGAGCAGCTTTTTCACGACGGAAAAGTCTGTCGCGCCGCGGTCTTCGATGTCGACCAGCGGACAGCCCGCCGCCTCGGCTCGCTGACGCAAAACCTCAAACCCGGCGTCTTGGGGCGGACACATATAGGCGCATAAACAATTGTATCCCCACGGAATCAAAAACCGGGGTGAATTAATTATCGTCTTTTCCGGCCCGCCGCCAGACCCGCTCACAACGCGAACGTGCAAAATGTTTTTCAGGTTTTCGCGCATTGCCCAAAACTCGCTTACTCCCACAGTCGAGGCGACCCGATAATCAAAACGTCTCCGACAGACGCGCCCGCGCCAAAATCGACAACGACGCGAACCCGTTTCGCGCCCGTCAGCGGGACGTCCAGTTCCTTAATCGAATCTTGCCCGGAAATCGTCGCTTTGAATACGGACTGATCGTCGGCGAATATTTCCACTTCCACCGACCCCTTCGGGCGAACGGAATCTTCAATGCCCATCTGCGCCGTCAAGCGGGAGAAACTCTGTGACAGACGAAACGTCATGTCCGTTTTGCTGCGAACGCAAACGCCCTTGGAAAACGTCTGCCCGCCCGACTTCAAATCCGAACCGTCGATCCCTTCGTTGAAGTGCGGCTGATTGAACTGGCGCAGCATCGATTCCGGCATGCCCGGCGCGGAGACAAACGGCGACCACGTCCACGATTCCAATTTCATGTCGCTGAGATAAAACTCCGGCTCGACGGAAAAGGTTATCGAACGAATCTCGTTCGCGCCTGACCCGACGACAATTTTCTGCCCCAATCGGGAAACGGCGCTGAGCGTTCCGTCTGTTACATCCAAAGAGGCAATCGACCACGCGGACCCGACCGGCGTTTTCCCGACAGCCATCTCCGCTCCCGTCGGCGCGGCAAACGCACGAACGAGCCGAACGCCAAACGCCTTGGCGCGAGACACCGGCAGCGACGACCCGTCCAGAACAAACGGGACTTTCTCGGCGGTAATCCCCTCGATATGCCCGCGATGGTATCGCAGCTTGCCGTCCTTTTCGACGATGAGCAAATCGTCCCGCGTTTCCGTCTTGACCATCTCCGACCACTGGTCGTCCATCGCCTTGTCAGAATTGAATCGAACGCTGACCACCTGCGATTCTGGAACTGTTACTATCGCGCCGTCGAAATCCAGCGTCGCCTGACCGTCTGAAAGCAGGACGTCTTTTACCATCAGCGTCGACCCGTCGGACAGTTCCACCTGAATCTTCGCATCTTCGCTGGCAGCCGCCTCGCCGGAAACGGCAATCGACGCGACGTCCGACAGAGCCAGCGTTTTCGACTCGTCAGCGCTTTGAACCGTTACCGACTCCGCCGACAAACTCTGCGGAACGCCTGTTACGTTCGTTCCGTCTTTAAGAGTAAACTGATAGTCCGCCGCCTGCGCCGCGCACGCCATAAAGGACAACGATAAAACTAATAGGATGTATTTTTTCATAACAGTATAGACTAATGCTCTCGTCTGGTAGGTTCGCCTAACGGCGAACTGCGTAATTCCGCTCCCGATGGTCGCTCCATTACCGCCTTCCATCAATCGACGGTCTCAGTTCTCCGTCTCACTCATTCGTTTAAAGTACTGTTCAATGATGTCACGGTAATGGGGCGGGAAGTTCTCCTGGATTTGCTGGAGGTCTTTCTCGCGTTCTTTTTCGGGCAAGTCGCCCCAGCCGGAACCGTTGCCGACGTCTTTCCGGTCGACATGTCCCTTGCCTGCCACGCGGCTGGGCGCCTGTTCGCCCTGCGGCGGCTTGGGCTGCGAGTTGGCGGACTGCTGTTTCTGCATCATCTGCTGAAGCTGCTCTTCCAGCTTTTTAATCTGCTCGTCCAGGTCTTTGACGATGCCGTCTTCAATCTCGACGGTTTTCTCGTTGGCGCGGCCGTTGTCCAGCCGCCCGGCAACGTCGCCCATGCGGCGGGAAATATGATCCAGAGATTTCGGTTCCAGCTTTTCCAGGTCCAGAATCATCCGCTGCGCCAGTTCCCGATATCGGGTAGGACTCTCGTTCATGTCGACCAGACGCTTGAGAATCGGAAGCGCCGCTTCCTGATCTAACGACTGGTACTTCACCAGACCCTGATAGAACAGCAGCGTCGCCGGACAGGGCGAGCTTTC
>JAZRTH010000698.1:0-1817 GCA_045651945.1 Thermoguttaceae bacterium | reverse complement strand
AGAAGAGAATCTCTTTGCCGTCAAAGGACAAATCCTGACGCCAGAACGCGCCTTGCAGTTCCGGGACAACGTCCTTTTTGACTTCGCGGGGATTCAAGCCGATAACCAGAATCTTTCCGCCGTCGCAAGCCATGTATCCGTTGCGGTGGCGCGCTTCGTGAGACCATTCGTCGGTCGCGTCGCCCGGCTTTCCTTTCGGATACGGGTTGGTAACCATCAGAATAGAATCGAAGTCCAGCAAGGGGTTAGAGAATACGATTTCCCGCTTGACTTTTCGGACGTCAAAATACAGAGCTTTGTAGTCTTTGTCGCCGGGGGCGTCGAGTTTCTTTTGCAGCTCGTCCAGTTGAGCGACTTTGTCGGACAGATCAATGTCTTCCGCCAGATCGGCAATGCGGTCAGCGACTTCTTTCGCCCATTTGATTTCGTTGGCGACTTTGCCCGCGTCGAACTTGTCGTTCGCCTGGAACGTCCAGTCGACAATCAGGTCGTTTTGAGCGTCCGCCGGAAGTTTGTCAAACGGAATAAATCCCGCGGCGTTGGCAATCGCGCAAACGCCAGCGACAACCATCGCGGCAACCGCTTTGAGAATAAATTTCATAGTTACTCCTCCTAATTACGTAAACATTATTCGATTATATTGTTTTTTCTAATGTATATATTATAACCAGATAAGAATAATTTACAACCCCGAAAAAGAGAGAATTGAGAAAAAAATGTCGGAGTGCGGGAGCATAGCTCCCGCTTTTTCGTAAACGACGAGAACGACGAAAAAAGCAATTCGCCGCCGAAAACGTTAGAGATGTTTAACGAGAAACGCGAGCTGTCGCTCGCTTATAAAAGCGAGAGCTTCGCTCTCGCACTCCGAAAGTGTCACACTTCTATAACTTCTTCCAAACTCGGATATAGTCAATCTCGAAGACGCTGGGCAGGTCGTTCGGGTCGGGAAGTCCAAACCAGTTCGGCATCGTTTCCGAGTCGAAGTTAATCGCCAGCGGCTGTTTCCAGTACTCGTTTTTCAGTTCCCGGACGCATTTGCCGTCCACGTACCATTTGATAACGTCTTCCGTCCATTCCAGAGCGTAAACGTGAAAATCGTCTGCGGGATGAAATGGGAGATTCCACGCCTCGTGCTTCTGGAAATGCTTTTTGATTGTCGGCGTGTGCATGACGTGTACTGTCATAAGATACTGATCTGCGTATTTTGGATGTTTCCCCGACATCTCAAAGACGTCTATTTCCGTCCAGATTTCCGGCGTGGAGTCGTAGAACCAGAACGAGCTGGACGCTGTCGAGTTCATCGGCTTGGCGCGGATCTCGAAGCAGCCGTACAGGACGGTCCGTTTGCTTTTTACCGCCGCGGTTCGGAACGTATGATAGCCCTTTTGCGAGTCCTGTTCTGTATAGTACCCCTCCGGCGCGACGTCCGCCCGGAGACAGAGTTTTCCGTCATTGAGATAGACGTTCTCTTTACAGAACTTCGCCGGCTGACGTCCAAGCCAACCGGGGTTTGTATCAAACCATTTGTCCGCGTCGAGCTTGTCCTGATTGAACTCGTCGCTGAACTGAGGGACAAACTTCCAGCCGTCGCCCAGCGGACAGACCGGCTCCTGAGCGGCTGCGGCGCCAATGGTCAAAATTGCATGCAGCGCGATTGATAATAAAAAAAGTCTTGTATAGTTCATGATTGTTTTAGAGCGTGAAAAATAAGGGTTACGAAAACATATAGTTTTTGGTAATTGACCCAATTTTGGACTAAAAAAGGGTGGAAATTTAACCATAAATCGGGTATTATAAAATTCCCGTCGGTCGGTGTC
>JAZRTH010000697.1:0-3566 GCA_045651945.1 Thermoguttaceae bacterium | reverse complement strand
ATCGGGGGAACGGAATGGGAATGGGTTCACGGCGGACATCCGGAAATCATTCTCGACAACCTCATTGCTGAAAAGAAAGCGGTTCCGATGATCGTCGTCATGCCCAACGGACGCGCCATGAAAGACGACAGGGTAGGGGACAACCCGTTTTCTCGTGAACGCGTCGAGGCGTTTGCGAACTTCGAACGCGACTTGCTGGACGACTTGATTCCGTATATCGAAAAGAACTTCTCCGTTTTTACGGACAAAGACAACCGAGCAATTGCCGGCTTGTCGATGGGCGGTGGGCAGACGTTCAATTTTGGGTTCGGACATCTGGATACGTTCGCCTGGATCGGACCGTTTTCCGCCGCGCCGAATTCGAAAAAACCAGAAGAACTCGTTCCTGACCCCGATGCGGTCAAAAAGAACGTAAAATTAATCTGGATTTCCTGCGGCGACAAAGACAACCTGATTTTTTTCAGCAAGCGAATGTACGATTTCCTGAAAGAAAACGACGTTCCCTGCCAGTTCTTCGCCACGCCCGGCGGACGGCACGATTTCCGCGAATGGAAATCGAATCTGTACAACTTCGCCCAGTTGTTATTCAAATAACGCTTGTTTCGAATCAAACCGTTGATTATTGCGTCCCATAAGAGGAATTGATTTGATGAAAATGTTTCGTACTTTGACAGCGGCAGTTCTGGCTTGCATGTTGTATGCTCCGATTGTTCAAGCGGATGATGAAATCGTCTGGTTCGTTCATGGAATGATAACAATGAGCGACGACGGCTTTAAACGAGAATTGGATGTTTTGAAACAAACCTATCCGTTGGCAGATGAGGTTGTTCTCAAAAAGTGGAATTCTCCCATAATAAAAATAGACATGCCAGATCAAATACGCGAAAAGTGGAACGCTGCTGTCAACAATTCCGAGGCTTACGCAACATATCTTGCACAGGAGATTCAGGATCTGACTTGGGAAAAGCGCGATCGGCTTATCCTTGTCGGACATTCTCTTGGAGCGCGTATTGTTGTTCGCGCGTCTGCAATACTTCAAAAGGATCGTATTCGAATTAGAAAAATCGTTTTGTCGGGAGCGGCAATTGACAATAACGATCCGGATATCCCGGCTACCTATGCCGTTTCAAAATCCACCGTGGAGAACATTGTCAATCCCAATGATTTTCTTATGGGCGTCTATCATTCAATAGGACAAGGCAACCCGCCTTTAGGGACGGGGTATCTTTATGTGGTCGATCCCGCACAATTCCGTGAAATTCTCATGTCGAATACGATGGTTCATTTTGGATACGTTTATTTAAGCGTGTACAGAAACGTTTTAAAAAGCGGAAACTATGTTAATGAGCAGGTTATTGTTCCGCAGAGCTATGTGAATGCCAAGTTTTCAACCGGCAACCAAAAGTTTTTATGGAAGACGCTTGACAGCTGTCATGATTGGGAATTGCAGCAAAATAATTTTACCGGACATTCCCGAATTCTGGATAACAACAGCGAGTGTCGCGCCTGGGGCGATTTAACAAAAATGAAGTTGTCGTTTGATAGAGTCAAACAGCAGCTCAATGAGAATAAATCCTGCAGAAATCTTCCCGGTAAATGGTGGGAGAGCGTCAACCTGAAACAGAATTACTGGAATTGGGAATCGCAAGTTGCCGATGGAGACGTCTGGTGGGACACTCTTGACTGCTATAAAGGCTGGAAGATGGAAAAACATAGAGGAACAGGTCATTGTCGTATAATTGATCCTGGCAGCAATCGCCGCGCCTGGGGAGGCGAAAATAAAATGCGCGATTCTTTTGACGACGTAAAACCACAAATTGACGACCTGTTTGACAAGCATTTGGATTCCCCAGACCAATGAGGTTCGCAGCTCTGGGCTGACGACGCAGCGCGATTTCCGTAAATGAATAGCAAGTCTGCGAATCTGTACAACTTCGCCAGCTGATATTCAAGAAAGAGATTAGTGATTAGTTGTGAGTAGCGAGTGGTAAGGACGCAAAGCGCCTCAAAAACGCCTCTCGCAACTTGCAACTCGCAACTCTCCGCCTTTCCTATTAATCTGATATTGCACAATTTGAATAAAAAGAGTATACTGCGGCAGTGGAAAACGGTTAATGTATGCCGTTGACGTTAAAAAGGGTAAACTGTCCTCAAACACATTATTCCAATGATTACCGCAGGATTATACGATTTATTTGTTTTGTTTTTAGTATGTTTGTTCGCATGGCGCGGATATCAAAAAGGGTTGGTTAGTCAACTGGGAGCCTTGTTGGTTCTTATTGTCGTAACCGCCATTTCTGTGAGGTATACGCCGTCGCTTGCCGACTTTCTGGGAAATGGAAACGGTTCTAATGCAATAGCGTTTATTATCACGATTCTTATCGTAACGCTGATTGTCTGGAACATCGTCAACGCGCTTTCCAAGCTGGTTACCAAGATGAAGCTCAAATCCTGGAACAATCAGATGGGAGCTTTTTTGGGGGTTATCAACGGAATTTTCATTTCGATGTTGATGACCTTTTTGCTGCTCATCTTTGTTCTTCCGCATCCGACGACAAATGCAGACGGAACGTACAATCAGGTTACGTACGACAGCGACAAGTCTTTTATCAAGAACTCCTTCTTTGGTCCGTATTTGACGTCAGCTACCTTGACCGCAATTGACCATCTCCCGCAAGGCGGCAACAGCAGGTTTTATACCAATCTGCGGGATTTGTTACAAAGTAAAGCGGAAAATATTAAAGAACAGCACCCCGATTTGCAGGAACAGCAGACGTACGAATCGGAGTCTCCCGCAAACTACGATAATCGTCCGTACGCTTCTGGATACAGTCCGTCAAGTCAGCCGGGATACAGCGAACCGCAGTCCAAGACTTATAGTCCGACAAGAATGCCGGGATACAGTCCGTCGTCTCCATCGGGATATAATCCGTCGTCCCCGTCGGGATACAGTCCTTCGACTCCGTCCGGATACAATCCGCCGTCCCCATCGGGATACAGTCAGCCGGGACCGTCTGGATATAGCGAACCTCAGTCCCCGACTTATAATCCGTCGACGCGACCGGGATACGGCGGATCAACA
Source organism: Thermoguttaceae bacterium (assembly GCA_045651945.1). Classification (GTDB taxonomy): domain Bacteria; phylum Planctomycetota; class Planctomycetia; order Pirellulales; family Thermoguttaceae; genus RUG11551. The sequence goes on along the minus strand of JAZRTH010000697.1, from coordinate 484 downwards.
GCGCCTGCCAATCCAAACCCGGGCTACAATGGCAGCAGTCCGCTTGACGGCGTTTTATAAGATTATCGCTGGTTGAGCAGTTATCGTCTTAAGACTGACGTTAAGTCCTGATAATAAAAAAGCGGAGCGAGCGCATCGTTCCGCTTTTTGAGTTTCTATAGAGTGTTTTTGCCAGAGTCTTATTTTTCGTTCTTAATCGCGTCAACCGCCTTTTGAGCAACGCTGCGGAGGAACTTGGCGTCGGATTCTGTTATCCCTTTGGGGACGTACGTAACGTCGTTGGCGTCGCGGTCGAACAGGAACGCGAACCAGACGCACGCCTGCAGGTATTCGCCCCGGGCGTTGAGATGGGAGGCGTCGCCGTTAACCGTCTTCTTGCCGTTTTTGTCTTCCCAGCGCAGGTTGCCGCAGAGGAATCCGTTCATGTCCGGCAGATCCGGATAGACCAGCTCAGCGCGCTTGAACGGCTTGTATCCGCCGGGCT
>JAZRTH010000696.1:0-1625 GCA_045651945.1 Thermoguttaceae bacterium | reverse complement strand
AGCGCGCCGTTGGGGTGAATTCCGCCCTTTTCTTTGATCAAAGCCGAAACGCGAAGGGCTTCCGTTTCGTCCTGTTTCCAGGCGGCTAAATACGACTCGTCTTTGGCGTCTCGAGCGTAGGAACTGTACGTCAGCCAAACGGCGACAGCCAAAAGTCCAAGCGTCAGGCAGACGTTGAAAGCGTGCAGAATCTTAACGCGTCCGGTAAACGGCATAATAAAGAACAGGAAAGCAATCGTACCTGTAATGCAGTAAATCAAAACGAATTCCGGAACGCCCTGCAGACGCAGCGTGTATTCGTACAGACCTCTGAACGACCATTCCGGTCGAGCGGCTTCGAAGGCATCCATCGGGTTGGTGGAAGCCGGCGAGCCGAGTTCCGCGCCGCACTGCAAGCCCGGTTCAGCGGGAACGCCCGGCTTGACCTGTCCGAAATGGAAGACCAAACCCAGTACGATCGCCATGAAAATCGTCCAGCCAAACGCGTTGCGAAGGCACTGTCCTGGCCAGAATTTGACTTTCGGAGCGTCCGGCTTGCAAGCCTCGCACGGGCAAACCGGAACGTCGCCCAATTTGTCCTGGTCAGCGGAACGATACCAAACCCAGCCGTGAAGGAACAGCAGGACAATAAATCCGCCGCCGAAAACGCCAATGTGCAGCGCCAAAAATCGGGTCAGCGTCAAGGTTGAAAACGCCTCGCCGCCCAGCGCCAACTTGTACAGCGGTTCGCCAATAAACGGGAGAAGAAGCAGGTACTTCGTTCTGACCTGAGTCGCCGCCAGCGAGTTCTGATCCCAGCGCAGCAAGTCGCCGGTAAGGCAGGCGCCCAGAGCAAAAAAGAACATAAAAATCGCCAGCCAGAAAATGACCTCTCTCGGAACTTTGTACGCACCGACGAAAATCATCTTAATGATGTAAAGCAAACACGCCGCTACGAGAACCTGAGCGCTGAAGTGGTGAATTCCGCGCAGCAGCCAGCCCAGCGTAACGTTGTTTTGAATGTTGAACACGCTTTCCCAGGCGGAACCGGCGTTGGCGGAATAGCTCAGCCACATGACAAAACCGGTCATGACCTGAACGAAAACCGCAAACGCGATCGTCGACGACAACACGCGCAGGCACGACCAGCCTTTAGAGTACGTCTGCTTGCAGTAGTTGTCCATACAGGTCAGAAGACCGAATCGGGATTCCAGCCAGTTCCAAAACGGCATAATCTTTTTGCAAAAAGCGCACGGCTCTTTGCTTTTATCGTCTGTATTGATAGTTTTGAGTTCTTCCATGTCAGCAATGGGGGGTAAAGGAATTAGTAATTAGTGATTAGTAATTAGTAATTGGCGCAAGGCGCGCCTCAATGATTAACAATTAACAATTATCTTTAAGTTAAAGCCGCGATGACCGCGAAGCGTAATTGCTAATTGCTAATTGCAAATTGCTAATTATTCTACGCCTGCGCTATCTTCTCCTCGCAGCCAAACTTGAAGTTCTGGAATTTGACGAACACGTTTCCATCGCGAACTTCAACGTCGAGGGAGTCCATGTCGCGGGGACTGATGGACGACCCGTTTTGTTTGCCGTCAAGCTGGAAGAAAGCGTTGTGACACGGGCACTTGAACTGCTTTCCTTCT
>JAZRTH010000695.1:0-4622 GCA_045651945.1 Thermoguttaceae bacterium | reverse complement strand
TCGACTTGTTCGCGTAACTCACAACGGCTTAATCGTTGCTCAATATCAATATAATGCGTTGAATCATCGCGTAATAAAAACAACGCCATTTGAAACTCGATATTATTATTTCAACCGCAACTGGCAATGTCTGGAAGAATTAGTTTACGGTAATTGCGCAGTTCGCTATCTATGGGGACTCCGTTATATTGACGATCTGGTAGGTTTTACTTCAAGCTACGACTTTGCTTTAACCGATGCGAACTTTAATGTTGTAGCCGTTGTTAATCAGACAAACGTTCCAGAACGCTATACATACAGCGCATTTGGTTCTCGCACCGTCCGAGACGAAGATTTTAATATTAAATCCACAACCAGCTATCCTGCTCTAACTCGCGCCTTTACCGGACAAGTTCTCGACCCAGACACCGGCTTAATGCTCTACCGCAACCGATACTACTCGCCTTCGCTGGGAAGATTTATTACAAGAGACCCAATTGGGTATGAAGGGGATGATGTAAATTTATATCGGTATGTGAAAAATGCATCAATTTTACTCTCTGATGAAGAAGGATTGGAAGATTCATTATCATTAAGTCAATTACACCTAATAAAGAATTATAGTGTAAAATATAGTACTGCAGTTACTGAACAAGAGAAGATAAAAATATTGTCTGATTTCATACAAGACTGGTCGGCGCTATCAGGGAAAATCATTACTCTTGCTGAAGCAAAAAGACTTGTGATAACAACCTCACGATGTTCTACAGATAAGAATGACAAATCGAAAAAAACATGTTTTACAGAGTATCCAGGATATACTCGATGTACAAATTTTTCTAGTTGTTCAAATATCGGATCGCTTGTAAGCAAAATATTTGGTTCTGTTAAATTGCATATAAACAACAAAAAGAAAGCAGAGAAGTGTGGACGCGGTGGAGGATGGCATTATATGTTTAGTATTACAAAAAATGGCAGAAAAACGAGTGGTTTTTCTGCGCTCTGTTGCAACTGTTGTGATGATATATCTAAAGCGGATCCACGCATTGCAATACGTTGTAAAATAACGAAAGGACCGTGACAATCATGACTGTGGATATAAAAACACAAATTATGAACTATTTGTCTTTATGTAATATTAGCATAAATGAAATAATTATATTATATATAAACAATGATTGGCCTTTTGAGTTAAGTCATATTAAAACGATTCAGATGGTTCAAGAAGACATTGAAGAAGTTTATCGAACAGATTGGAATACAATTATTGATTTCTTTGATTTGCATGGTCTAAGAATGACAGAAACTCATATTGCATCAATTATAGATAATCTAATAAAGAAAGGCTATTTGATTGAATATACGGAAAATATTATCGAAATGATTAAAAAGATATGGTTTATCCCTTCTTGTCTGAATCATTTTCAAATACAACCCAATATTGGCGATATTGGCATTTCTCCAATAGGTGAACAAATTGCAATACATATAGGAAGACTGTTAAAGCTAAGTAAAGATAGCAATAATGCTTATTGCTTTTTTGTTGATGAAACACTAATGTATTATTCGACAAATATCAAGAAATTAAAACAACTTATGAGCATAAATAAAGATACAGCAAATATTAGTAAATGTGGTCCATGGATAGGCCATAGATGGTGGCACATTTTTCCTTGCGGTTACACAGCGACGATCTTTCAGAAGAATATAATTGATGAAAAGTAATATTTTTGGTATAACAGAACAAGGAGTTAAACTATGACAAAGTTTTATCAACTGATTACCCGCTACAATTCAAATCCGATGATGACCCCTATGGTTCACGGTCTGAGTATTACTTATGAATTTTATGTAAAAACCATGTCTCCTGAAGAACGGGATTATGAGGATTATGATATGTATCACGGTAAGTTAGACCCTCACTTGGATCCGATGCCGCCGGAAACCAACATTCTTTATCGGACAGGACCGTACGTTCCTGCTTCGTTAATGATGACTATTGGCGGCTTTTTTCTGTATTGTCGGAAACAAATGAAAAGCAAAATCAAACGGGATTTTCCATACATCTCCTTTAGGCGACTTCCTGTTGGGAGGATTGTGAATTTGTCTTGGCAGGATTGGGAACCCGGGGATAATCCTGACGAACGCGACGAACCAGAGGATTATATTTACTATGGCGTTCACGATGAAAAGCTGGCGGCTGAAATGGGAGATTTTTATCAGTTGCATTTTCCAGTCGGGGCCTGGATTAAAAGTCTCGAAATTCTGCCGCAGTATTGGGATTTAGTTCCAGAACCGAATGACTCCTTTTCATGCAAACATCGTTCTGCTATCGATTCTTCATCCTGGAATGGCTACGATTTCTTTTATGGCGGACGTCGCGATTCTAGCAATACGAGTATTTCAAATGAGCTTATTTACGTCTCTGAAAAAGGTAAACAATGGATAGAAGACAATCAACTTGCCGATTTTTTTGATTTCGAGGAGCTTTTAGATTTGAGTCAATGGCAGCAATACGCTAAAGGTTAAATCAGTACGGCTACGACAACCTTGGACGCATGATTCACGATAAAGTTACTGACGTTGGAACGGGCGTTGATACGGCGGTGCGCCGTATTTCAACGGTCTATTCTATTAACGGGCTTTCAAATGTCGGACTTTTGGTATATTATATTCTTTTATATGGAATAACCAATGAAAGAAATATGTATTCCCTTAAAAGGAAGAGACTGAGGGTTTTCATGTTTAATTTACTTGTTGGCGTTTATAGGATTTAAGATACATTTACTTATTTTTAAGCTTGTTAAAAAATATGAATGAACTAAATTGGGATTTGATTAAATATTGTATATATTTCATTTCCTTTTGTTTTCCATGGTGTATTCTTTTTATACCGAGCGTAAAGAGAGAATCTGAACAAATGTGGGGTAAATATTTCTTTATTTACGTTTGGTGTACACGACTCATACTGATATTTCCAGGCATCCCTACCTTATTCCTGATATTTATGACTTTATGGAAGTAGTATTGCCGTAATGTAAATATATCGCAACGACCTTTTAACAGCAGAAATTTATCCAGATTCTGTTGAAAATCCCGCTGACGGCATTGCAGATCGAGTAGAATATCAGTATAATAGATTAGGCGAACGAGTTTGGATAACGCCGCCGTTGGAGACGGCTCTATTGTCAATGAAGTCCGATACGAGTACAATCAATATGGCATATTGGGAAAAGAATAATGATAGACCTCAAAGAATTAACTCGAACTCTCCTTGCCGCCGGCGCGACTGACGTTGTCATGGTCGGCGGGTGCGTTCGAGATATGCTCCTGGGAATCGAGTCGAAAGACGTCGATATGGAAGTCTATGGTCTGTCGTACGCTCAAATGGCAAAGGCCCTCGAAGGGCGGTTCCCCATAAATCAGGTGGGGCAGTCCTTCAGCGTGTTAAAAGTCGGGAATGAAATCGACCTCGCTCTGCCGCGGCGGGACTCTAAAATCGGCGACGGACACAAGGGGTTTGAAGTTCAACCGGATTCTTCCATGACGTTTGAAGAGGCGGCAGCGCGGCGCGACCTGACCATCAACGCTATCGGCATGCGGGCGGACGGGTCTCTGGTTGACCCGTACGACGGCGCCGGCGACTTGAAACGCGGCATTCTCCGCGCCCCGTCAGACGCCTTCTGCGAAGACCCGCTGCGAGTTCTGCGCGCCATGCAGTTCGCCGCCCGGTTCGGGTTTACGATGGAAGCGCGTACTATTGAACTGTGCAAACGCGTCTTGCCGGAATTCAAAACGCTGTCGGCGGAACGCGTTTATGGCGAATGGCTCAAATGGGCGACCAAAGGCGTTTATCCGGAAAAGGGGCTTGACCTGCTCGTTCAAACGGACTGGATTACCTGTTTTCCGGAACTCAACGCCCTGCGAGGCGTCAAACAGCACCCGACTTTCCATCCTGAAGGCGACGTGTTCGAGCATACCAGGCTCGTTTGCGCTCAAGCCGCCCAAATCGCCCAGCAGGACAACCTCAGCCACGACGATCGGGCGATTCTCCTGTTCGCAGCGTTATGTCACGATTTCGGCAAGCCGATTATTCATTCTCAACGGGACTGTCCCAACGGGATCGCTCACGGACACGCCGAGGCGGGCGAATCGGCGATTAGAGAGTTTTTGATGAAAATGAAACCGCCGATGTGGCTGGTCGAAAATGTCGTTCCGATTTGCAAAGCGCACTTGTACGTTCTTCAGGCGACCCCGCCCAGCGCCCCGTCAGACGCCAACATTCGCCGACTGTCGGAATGCGTCATGCCGTCCAATATTATCATGTGGAGCCGACTGGTCAAGGCGGACATTTTGGGACGAGCCGTAAGCGACTGTTCAAAGCTCATTAACGACATCGACATCTGGCTCAACCGCGCCAAAGAACTCAACGTCGAACTCCGCCAGCCGGACCCGCTCTTGCAGGGTCGCGACCTGATAGAGTTGGGAATCGAACCGGGACCGCAGATGGGGTCAATCCTCAAAGCGGCGTGGAACGCCCAACTCGACGGCGAGTTTTTGGATCACGCCGGCGCGGTGGCGTGGTATAAGAAGTATGCAATACTAAAATAGGCGAGCCGGGGCGCGTAAGCCCCCGGAAAAAC
>JAZRTH010000694.1:0-1770 GCA_045651945.1 Thermoguttaceae bacterium | reverse complement strand
TTGTGTTCTATGTGTTCTTTGTGGTAAAATTTTTCTCTGTTGCGGCAGGGGACTGTCGAGCGCCGGACTCAACCAAGCGCTTTCGCGAAAAAAGAACCGCTACGCGGATCTAGCCCGGGAACTAACGGTCCCCGCTCGCCTAATCGTTTCAGTAACATATCCTCCCGCCCTCCGATGGAGGACGAGAAGATATGTGTATTTGACGATATTTCTTTTTGTTTTTTTCTTATTCCGTGGGTTAAAACCCACGGCTAGAAACATTGAACCGCTACGCGGTTCTAGCGGAACGCTTCGCGTCTACCTTTCGTTTTTAATGGGTTAAAACCCACGGCTATTAATAATGAACCGCTAGCGCGGTTTTAGCCCGGGAACTAACGTTCACGGCTCGCCGACCGTCTTCCATTTCTTGCAATAAAAAACGTCTCTATTCGTTTATAGGTATATCAGTCTTACTACTGTAATTTTTTTTCAATCTTTAATCCCTTTTATCCGCAGAGCGTACAATGAATTTACGAATCAGATTGTTAATTGGAATCGTCGTTATGGCGGCGACGGCGTCAACCGCGTTTTCTTTTGAAGCTATAGAAGATTGTCCGGACGGAGTTTGCGCTTTGCCGCTGTCCGGCGCCCCGTCGGAAGGGACGTACGCGGTTTTGTCGCCGGTGGCGCCCGGGTCTGTTAAAATGATTGAGCAAGGTCCGCGTCTGGATACGCTCAACGGGAAAACAATCGCCATCGTCGGCGGGAGTTTCATGGCATACGTTACGCACCCGGAACTCAAACGGCTCATTCTTCAAAAATATCCCAAGGCGAAGGTTCTTGTTTTGAGCGAAATCGGGTCTGCCGGTCCGTGGCCCGGCCCCGGCGTGATTCGTCATGAAAAAGACGAGTTCCAGCAGCGTCTGAAAGACATGAAAGTCGACGCGGTTATCTCCGGCAACGGGGGCTGTGGGCTGTGCACACCCAAAGAAATGGGGTCGTGCATTGCGGCAGAGTATCTTGGAATCCCGTCTGTTATGATTGCAGCGCCGGGGTTTGTGACGCAGGCGCGCAAAACTGCGTTGACGGCTGGCGTTCCCATTCCTCGCGTTGCGGAATACCCCGGGGCGTTTTCCGCTCATTCGCGGGAAGAGTTGATTGAAAACACTCAAAAAGTCCTGTGGCCTCAAATTGTCGACGCTCTGACCAAACCGTTTACCGAGAAGGAGAAAAAGGCGTCGGAAGAAGACAACAACGTCGCAGACGACGCGGTCGTGTTCACCGGGTCGCTTGCGGAAGTCAACCACGTCTTTGCGGAAAACGGCTGGACGGACGGCTTGCCGATTATCCCGCCGACTAAGAAGAGCGTTAACGAATTTCTTAAATATACAGACCTTGACCCGGACGAGGTTATCGGCTCGCTGCCGGTCGCGTACAGAAATGTAACCGTTCGGAAAGTCGCAGTCAACGGCGTCATGGCAGGCTGTCCGCCGGAGTTCATGCCGATTCTCATTGCGTTTACCAAGGCGATGGCAAATGGAGATTTCCGCCGAACTCTTTCCAGCACGCACGCGTGGACGCCGTATTGCTGGGTGAACGGTCCTGTCGCCAGACAGCTGGGAATCGACTGCTCTCAGGGCGAAATTTCCACTCAGAAAAACGCCGCCATCGGACGGTTTATCAATCTGGCGATGCTCAACCTGGGCGGGTACTACGTCAAGGAAAACCGCATGGGAACGTTCGGATATCTTATGCCGTGGTGTCTGGCGGAAGACGAAAAGGCGGCGTTGG
>JAZRTH010000693.1:0-2458 GCA_045651945.1 Thermoguttaceae bacterium | reverse complement strand
ATAGAAACAACGTCGATGTCGTCCCGTTCGAGAATTTTGCGATAATCTTTGTAGGTGTCCGGCTGAATAACCTGTCCGTTGACGCGTTTTCCAATGCCGGATCGGATCGTTCGGGCGATGCCGTAATTTTCGTCAACGTCGCAAATGGCGACAATATCGGTCAGATGATTGAATCCGTGGGCGTCGCCTCGACCCATGCTGCCGACGCCGATGCAGCCCATGCGAAGGCGGTCGCTGGGAGCCTGCGCCCAAACCGGTTTAGAGGTTGAAACAACGGGAATCGTTGTCGCCATCGCCGCCGCAACAGCCGACGTCTTGAAGAAATCTCGACGGGATAATTGTTTCATGTGGTTATCTCCTGAAAATTAAAAAGGGGGGATCAATGCAAAATATCGAAACAAGGAATTGCAGGGGGAATGCCCCCGCAACCGGAAATCTGCATTCTATAACTATACTGATTATACCAGAAATGCAATTCGATTGTAAAAACTGGACGGGAAAAACCGAAAAATAACGAAAAAAAAGTTTAGAGTGTTTGCGGGTTATACGGGTTGAAGGGGAAGTTCAGGTAGAAGTGAAGAATTAGGTGTGATGAGTGAGGAGTTGACGCTTCGCACTATTCTCGTGAAGTTTGACGCCCTTGTCTTGTTCAATGCCCCATGAAAGAACTTTGTTCAACCCGGCAAGAACGTATCTGTATCATTCCTCTTGATAAAATTTCATTAAACCATTATAATGTTTTTTAGGAATTTTGATAGTTTTAACCATCCCAACAAATATTACCAGACAAGAATTACAAATGAATTATAAACCAATTTTGACAGTCTTCCTTTTTGTTTTAGCCGCAGTTTCAGGCGTCTGTTTTGGAGAAGAGAATCCTGATAGCGCGTCGCAGAATGATATGGCTGTTAGAAGGTTTGGCAAAGAAAGCGTTCAATGTTTTGAGCAGATGTTCCAAACGGGTGAATTCGATTTTAATTACTATTCCGATTGTGATGCAGGTACTGTTATTCACTATGCCGCATGGAAGGGAGATCTGAACCAGGTTAAAATTCTCGTTGAAAAAGGCGCCGATATTAAAGCGCTTAGCCGCAGAGGAGGGATGTCTGTTTTGCATTATGCCGCTATTAATGGTAATTTGGAACTGGTTCAGTGGCTCGTTGAACAGGGACTGGATATCAACGCGAAAGATAATTTTGGCGGCAAACCCTTGTATTATGTCACTCACAATGATAAATGGGAAGTGGTTAAGTACCTTGTTAAACAGGGCGCTGATATTAAACAATGTTCTATTTTTTATGCCGCCGAACGCGGCAGACTGGACGTGATTAAATTGCTGGTTGAGCATGGCGCAGACGTCCACGTAATAGACTCTTACGAATTTACCGTCTTGCATTCTGCCGCTCTGAATGGTAATCTGGAACTGGTTCAGTGGCTCGTTGAACAAGGACTGGATGTCAACGCAAAGGCTAAAAATAAAGAGACGGTTTTGGCTTTTGCTGCTGGAAGGAATAAAATAGGATTGGTTAAATATCTGGTTGAACACGGCGCAGACGTCAACGTAAAGGCTGGAAATGAAGAGACGGTTTTACATCGTGCCGCTTGGGATGGCAATCTGGAACTGGTTAAATATCTGCTTGAACATGGCGCGGACATCAATGCATCGGATAAAGATGAAAATACGATTTTGCATTTTGCCGCTCATAGCGGCAACCTGGAACTGATTCAGTTCCTTGTTGGAAAAGGATTAGATGTCAACGCAAGCAACACAAATAAAGAGACGATTTTGTATTGGGCAGCTGGACGGGGTAACCTGGAAGCAGTTAAATATCTGGTTGAACAAGGCGCTGACCTCAACGAAAAAAACGCGAATGGGAATACCATCTTACATTCTGCTGTTGGAAGTCGTAAACTGAAATTGGTTCAGTGGCTCGTTGAAAAGGGGTTGGATGTCAACGCAAAAAACAAAGACGAATCGTCCGTATTGCATTTAGCGGTCTTTGCCGGCAATTTGAATGGCGGCAATATGGACGTAATAAAATACCTGGTTGAACATGGTGCAGACGTCAAAGCAAGAGATAGTTTCGATTGTACGGTTTTGCATCTTATTACCGCAAACAAGAATCTGGAAATGCTCAAATGGCTAGTTGAACATGGCGCAGACGTCAACGCAAAAGATAAAAACGGAAATACGATTTTGCATTATGCCGTTTTCCAAAATAATCCTGAACTGGTTGAATGGCTGAAAGATCTTTTAGGGTTGAATAAAGCGCTACACAGTAGACAATAGGCAGAACCGCGTAGCGGTTCAATATATGTAGCTGTGGGTGAACCCCCCGGACGGCGAACCCACACGGATGAAGAATTAAGGAATCGACCCCGTAAATCAGATAAACACGTAATAATCACCCCTTGGCAATAAGACAATTATTCCGCTCCGCTCAAAAATTTTTCATCA
>JAZRTH010000692.1:0-1369 GCA_045651945.1 Thermoguttaceae bacterium | reverse complement strand
TTCGCATTTGAGCCGCCATGAGTTCCGCGCCGTCGACCATTTCGATGTCGCGCGGCGTTGGGGGCGACCATTTCGCCAGCCGTTCCATGACAGCGTACGCGGACGGAATGCGCTTGTCCGGGTCTTTCGCCATCATGTCGGCAATGACGTTGACGAAATCCTCGCTTAAAGTCGGGTTGAGCAAACGTGGATCAAGCGGAAGCAAGTCGATATGCGCCCGCGCCTTTTCCATCGTCGTGCCGCCGGGGAACGGGACTTTCCCGGTAACGATATAGTACAGCGAGCATCCAAAGGAGTAAATATCCCAAAGTGGAACCGGGTTTGTGGGGCATTTGACCTGGTCCGGGGAGAGATAGTCAGCCGTGCCGACGATTTTCCCGGCGCGGGGGTCGTTCTTCCCCCCGATTTGCGTTGCCAGCCCAAAGTCGGTCAGTTTGGCGACTCCATGAGGGGTAACGAGAATGTTGCCGGGCTTGATGTCTCGATGAACAAATCCCTGTTCGTGCGTGTGCTGCAGAGCCATCGCCGCTTGAGACAGAATGCTGGCGGCGGACTTCATCGTCAGCGGCCGCCCGTTACGAATGAGCTTACGGAGGTTCTGACCCGGCACGTACTCGCAGACCAGATAGCAAACCCCGCCGTCTTCGCCAGCGTCCAGCGCCCCAACGATGTTTGGATGGTGCAGAGACGACAGGACCCGGATTTCATGCTGAAAGTTTTTAATCGCTTCCGGGGCGCATTTGTCTCGCGGCAAAACCTTGACCGCCGCTTCCTGTTTGGTTACGCTATGGCGAGCCAAAAAGACCTGTCCCATACCGCCCTGCCCCAGCGAGTTGACGATCTGATACGATCCCAGATTGAACTTGGTGTGTCCCGCCAAAAGCTGCTGAATCTGCCAGTCGTTGAGAACGCCGCGCTCAATAATATAATGGGAGAAGGTTTCCGGGAAGACTTCGCCCTCCATGGATCGGAGAATGTTGCGCGACGCGAGGTAATCCGCCCATAGCTCGTCCCAGGCAGGCAGGGAAATCAGCCCGCTTACCAGAACGCAGCGTTCGAAATTTTGCATGGAGGCGTTTTTCATGGCGGAAACTCAAAAGGGGAATCGATAATATATTTTCGACTATATCTTTATTTTACTCACATCTCAAACTTTGTCTATACCGCAGTCCGCCTTTTTTCAAAAATTTTTCAACAAATTTGGCGAGCCACGGGTGTAAACCCGTGGGCGTGAGCGGAGCGAACGTAAAATGGAAGGCGGTAATGAAGCGACCAACGGGAGCGGAATTACGCAGTTCGCCGATAGGCGAACCAAACGACAAGAAGCGAGAATAACAAATAGACGCAGCCGAAAATTTGGAGTGCGACG
>JAZRTH010000691.1:0-1789 GCA_045651945.1 Thermoguttaceae bacterium | reverse complement strand
AATCCGCCAGGAGTTTCGCCTCGTCGCGAACCCCAATCTGACGCATTTCGATTCGCGTCTGGAATTCCGCCGCCAAAATCTTGACCAGTTCCCGGAAGTCGATTCTGCCGTCCGCCAAATAGTAGACGACGATGCGTTCGCCGCCGAAAATGTGCTCAATGTCGACCAGGTGCATGTCGAGCTGCTTTTGACGAATAAAGACCTGCGTCTGTTCGAACTCCTTGATTTCCAGCTCGTGAATCCGGTCAAGCTCTTTGAGATCTTCGTCGTTAATCGGTCGGACGATTTTCCCGTGCGGCGGCGTGCCGAGCTTGTTGATTTTGGCAAGCTCTTCCATCGTCTTTTGGTATTCCGGACGCATAAGCGACAGAACCTGAGCGGTTTCCATACCGCGTTCCGTACGCGCAATGACGTAATCGTTGTGCTTGTATTCCGACTTGGCGGGCGCGGTAAAAATACCGACAATCCGCATCGCTCCGTATCGAACAATATATTCGGGCATAGAGGAATTAGTAATTAGTGATTAGTAATTAGTAATGAATAATTGACGCGAAGCGTTCCGCTAGAACCGCTTTAGCGGTTCAAAATCAGTAGCCGTGGGTTTTAACCCACGGAATTAGGAATGGCGCGAAGCGCTGTTCGTTGTCAATCTAGCAACTAGAACAGCGACGCTTCGTGTCTTGTTTCCCGGTTGGGATAATAAAAATTCTCTTCCAGCAGCGGAGCGTATTGAGATTCTATATAGTACTCCAGCAAGTTGCCGGTGTCCGGCGTGAGCGGGATGCTGACAACCTGTTCCTGAACGCTGATAACCCCGCCGCAGAGGTCGATTAAATCGCGGGCGGAAAACGACTCTGACGCGGAGCGTTGTTTTTCGGACAGCTGCTGAAGCGTATAGGCGATGTACGTCTTTTGTCCCTGAACGGAAACGTAGTTGGAATCCATCAACCGGCAAGCCATGTTGCAGTTCCAGACCAATCCGTAAAACTGGTTGCGCGAGTTGTCGATTGTGAACCAGGGGGAGATTCGAGAATCCGTAACCCAGACCGCTTTGGAATCCGTTTGCATGTCAAACAGCTCAACCTTATCGGCAAAGCAGGACTGCTCATAAAAATAAAGCATCGGCAAGCCAAAGATTTCCTTCGCCCAGCGAACGCGCCCGGAATGTATATCCATCTGCTGACAGTCAGTATACGATAACGCCGCTGCAACGACAACCGCCATCGCCGCGAGAACGTATCCAAATCGGGACGCTATTTTAAAAATCATGATTAACCTTGCTTGAAGACGAAGTCTCATAAGAGCGCCGGACGCCCTTATATTTTTATAATATTATATTATTTTAAGTCAAGATTAGGGAATTGTCAAGTAGAGACGGGGCTTTTTTTAAATTTTTCTCAAAATTGAGGAGGCGAAATGCAATTTTTTCAATTGCTAATCGATAATTCTTTTAACTCTCCGTTATTAAATCCGCACCCTTCTTGACACGCTCTGTTTATGGAGTATAATATCTTAAAAATAGAACATCGGATATTGTCTGTTCGTCGGGCGTCCGGCGTCGGCAATTTTTATCAAGATTTATTTACTAAAGGAATTTTTACGATGGAAATCATTCATGACAGCGCCGCGTCGCTGGATCCGTTGAAGGGTAAAACTGTTGCTATTATGGGGTTTGGAGCGCAAGGCCGCAACCAGGCGCTGTGCCTGCGAGAATCGGGCGTTCACGTAATTATCGGCGTTCGACAGGGCAAGTCCTTTGAAGCCGCCAAAGAAGACGGATTCGAGGTTA
>JAZRTH010000690.1:0-5269 GCA_045651945.1 Thermoguttaceae bacterium | reverse complement strand
CACCCCCGAACATGTCCTCCGCAGCATTGGTTGCTTCCGGCACGCCATCCGTATAGACAAACAGGCAGTCTCCGGGATGAAGCTCAAACCCTCGAATCTGATATTTCGCCGTCAATTCTTCCGACGTACGATAATTTTGTTTCGCTGATCAAAGAATCTGAAAACTTAAACGAATATCGCCAACCCTACGTCAGGTCAATGGAAAAAGAATATCTCAATTTGATTCGCAACGCCGCCTTTCCTCAAGGGGAACTGGGCGCTGAGATGATTGAGGGCATGAACCGCGGACACAGCGATCTGACCGACTGGGGATTCTCGCACGTCAAGTTTGGAAATCGAATTCTTGACGTCGGCTGCGGCGGCGGAGCGGCGCTGGCAAAGCTGGCGATTCTGTTTCCAAATGCGAGTCTGGCGGGATGTGACATTTCCCCTTTGGCTGTCGAATCCGCTCAAAAAATCAACGAACAAGCCGTTGCCGCCGGGCGGCTGGAACTCAAGCTCTCCGGCGTTCCCCATCTGGATTATCCAGACAATTCTTTTGATACGGTTTTCTCGGTCGAAAGCCTCTATTTCTGGTCGGACGCGGTTGAGGGTTTGAAGGATATCCTTCGCGTACTTGCGCCCGGCGGAACGTTCATGACGGTTTTGGAAATGGTCGGCGGAAACATGTCCGACCATCACGAGGAAATCGCCAAAGAGTTAAACATGTTCTGCCCATCGCCGGAAGAATTGAAACAAATCGTTCTGCAGGCAGGGTTTATCGATTCTGTTCTGGACGAAGAACGAGAAAAGGGCTGGATTTGCATATCGGCAAAAAAACCGCTCTGATAAAGATTCTCTAAACCGTATAACCTTCGCTTTCCCTTTAGAAATTACTTATTTATAATACTGAACCAGTGCAAATATATACACTTATCTTCAAAAAATTCTTAAAATCCGGATATATTTTTGACTTTTAACTCTTTTTGTGCGTTCAAATCGTCTTTTTTATGTTATAATAAATATATAGTATAATCATAAATATGCCTTTAACAATATTCAGAATAATTGCCATGAACTTTACATTTAGAAACGTTCGCCTTTTGGCGCCTGTCGCCGCATTGTGCCTCGTCGCTTTGCTGACGCTTTCCGTCAACGCAGAGATTATCGAACGCGCCTACAATTCAACGCAAGAAGCCGTCGTTGGAGCAAACGACATCCTGATTATCAAAGGAACCGGAAACGATAATACGTTTAGTTATAATAATTATTCTGGATCCGGCGATGTTTATTTTAATCCTGGCGGGTATTCGTATTTCACAACCGCGATCCCGGACGGCTATACCAACTCAAAAGTCTTTATTGCTGGCAACGCGCTGGGATTGCAAAACAGTCAAACGTCTTCCGACGTCTACGGCGCAGGGCGCATTCTCGTTTTGACAAACGAAGTTCCAACGGCTGACGGAACAACAACGGTCAACGAAGGAACGCTCTTTAACGCCAATGGCAGCAATCCGACATACGATAACGACATTCAAATCAAAGGCGTTGGCGGCTTGCGAATCGGCTGGGCGCAGACCATGACAGTAACAGGTAAAATATCCGACTATAAAGACGCCAGCGGAAACGTAACGCCCGGCAAGCTGATTTTCGAGCACGACGGCAACGACATTCAGCTTCTCAATGGCTCCAACGATTATTCTGGTGGAACTCAAATCAGCGGCGGAAACGTTACCAGCGGCGCCGGAGCGGCAACGATCACCGTTTATGCCGACGGAACTCCGTTTGGAACCGGACCGATTTCTTTTGGCGCAGACGGTTCTGCTATTGCTTTGAACAATCACGCTATCACCGTTGCAGGTTTTGACGGCGGAACAACAGGCACGGTCAGCGGGAGCGATACGCTGACAATCAGCATCGGAACGAACAACTTCTCTGCGCCTGTTGCGATTAACAACGTAACAAATTTGAATATAACCGGCTCCGGTTCTCAAACGGTTGCTTCGGCTGACGTAACTAATCTGACCATTTCTTCGGGCGAGATGAGCTTTTCCGGCGCGTTGAACGTTCCGGGAACTGTTACAATCGCCTCGGGCGCAACCCTCAAAATGACGGGAACGGGGTCTTCCTTCACGGTTGCCAATCCTCTGACGATTCAAGACGGCGCAACGCTCTATTTTGAAAACGCCGTTCCGAGAACGCAGGGAAATCTGGCTATCAACATTGCTCAGGGCGGCACATTAACGTTCGAAGAGTCAAACGCTGTCGACCACAATGCTGAAAACTCTCTGGTTCAATCAACTTCTTACAACGTTTCCATAACCGGCGACGGCAATTTCGTCAAGACGGGAACCGGCAAACTGTTTATCTGCAACGCCAGTTACAGCAGCGCAGCGTCAATCGTTCTTTCCGACAAAGCCGTCATTGACGTTCAGGAGGGCGATTTGGTCAACGGCGGATGGACGCCGGATTGCTGGAAAACAGCCGATAATTCGGCATACAATCAGGCAACGCTCAACATTGGTCCGAAGGGAACTGTTGACCTGTGGGACGGAACGTTGCACGTCGGCGGCGTTACCGGCGACGTTGACGGCGACAATCACGGTTTGATTATGTCCAAAAACAACGGCAAGATTATTATTGGCGCTGGTATGACGGATGCCAGCAAAACCTATGTTTATAATGGCGATGTCAGCTTAAGCGGCGGCAGAGACTTTATCAAAGAAGGCAAGAACACGCAGGTCTTGGCAGGAACGTACATTCATTCCGGCAACACAACAGTTAACGATGGAACGCTGGAATTCTCCGGCACGGCTGAAATTGGCGCGTTCGTTCTCAACGGCGGAGCGGTTAATATTACCGATGGAACCACAACCATGAAAGGTTCTGGCAATATTGCCAACGGCGCGACAATTACCGTTTCAGACAACGCTAATTTTGTATTTGATTTGGGCGACGGCAGACAATCTCAAACTTCGCTGGAACCGCTGGCTGTTGTAGGTAAAATGGTTCTTAAAACCGGAAACTTCAGCGCTATCAATATTTCAAATCAAACGCAGCTTGAACTGGCAGGCGGCATTGTGAAAAATAATGGCGACGTTACAGAGTCAAACAACATTGCCGATATTAATACAGACGTTTATCTCAGCGCGGATTCTCGTTTGATGGCAGGCTGGGGCGGCAGCATTAACGTCAACGGCGTCATTTCCGGTCCCGCCAAGCTCATTATGCGCAACGACAGCGGAACGGTTTACCTCAACAAGACCAATACTTATACTGGCGGAACGCAAATTGGAGACGAATACAACAACGGCGGATTCGGCAGACTGGTCATGAGAGCGGACAACGCCTTGGGAACCGGTCCGATTTATTTCGGCGCCAATAATTCTTTCCTTGACATGGCAACGTATTCCCAGGTATTTAACGGCATCGACAACCAAACCGGTTCCGGCGGGAATTTTGGAGGGAACTCAATCAGCAATACAGCTAACTTGCTGGAATCCCCTGCGTTTAACGCGGCGGAAGGAACGAATTTCGTCTATACAGGAACGCTGCCAACGATGTCGGGAACGATAACCAAAACCGGCGCGGGGTCGCAAACAATTGTCTCGGCAGACGTTGACGCCATTTCCGTTACAGAAGGAACAATGGGCTTTTCTGGCGCATTGGCTGCTGACAGCGTATCAATCGCCTCTGGCGCAACTCTCAAGATGACGGGAACGGGGTCGTCCATTAACGTTGCCAATCCGGTAAACATTCAAGACGGCGCAACGCTTTATTTTGAAAACGCTGTTCCGCGCAACGACAACACAGATCTGGCTATCAACATTGCAGAAGGCGGAACGTTAAAGTTCTACGAAACCGAAATCGGCGACCATAACGACTTCAACTCGCTGGTTCGAGATGCAAGCAAAAATGTTACAATTACCGGCGACGGGAATTTTATCAAGACGGGAACTGGCAAGCTGTTTATTACCAACCAGAGCAACGGCGGCAAAGTCGCCATCGTTCTTTCCGACAAAGCCGTCATCGACGTTCAGGAAGGCGACTTGGTCAACGGCGGATGGGAACCCAAATGCTGGAAATACTCAGACGATTCAGCGTACAACCAGGCAACGCTCAATATCGGACCGAAAGGAACGGTTGATCTTTGGGACGGAACGATGCACGTTGGCGGCGTTACCGGCGACGTCGACGGCGAAAACGCCGGGAGAATCATCTCCAAAAACAACGGTCATCTCGTCATTGGCATGGGAATTACAGATGCGACCAGAACAGACGTTTTTAACGGAAACGTTGATTTAGCCGCAGGTCGTTCTATTACCAAAGAAGGCGCGGCAACGCAAAAATTCACAGGAACGTTTACCAACCTCGGAACGACAAACGTCAATGGCGGTACGCTGGAATTCACCGGAGATACAACTCTGGGACCGTTCAATTTCGCCAACGACGGCAAAATCAACGTTACCGACGGTTCTCTAACTTTTGGCGCGGGCGTTATTATAACTCCCAACATTCCGTTTAACGTTGACGACAGCATTGTTTTAGTCATCGATCCGGGAGATGAAAAGGTTGTCGCTCAGCGGTATACCGCAAATGACGGTCCGCTCAATATTGCTAAAAAGATTATCGCCAAGAGCGGGTATTTTAGAACCGTCAATATTTCAGACGCAACCGCGCTTGAACTCGACGGCGGCATCTTGCAGAATAACGGCGACACCACCGGAACGACGACGTCCAATATCAATACGGATATTTATCTGGCTTCCGACTCCAGTCTCATGGCGGGATGGAGCGGACGCATGAACGTCAGCGGCGTCATTTCCGGTCCCGGCAAGCTGATTGTTCGCGACGACAGCGGAACGATTTATCTCAATAAATCCAATACGTACACCGGCGGAACGCAAGTCGGCGACAATTTTAACGCTGACCAATGCGGTCGCATTGTTGCTGGCGCGGAAAACGTTTTGGGAACCGGACGCCTGTATTTCATCAAAGACAACTCGTTCTTCGACATGGCGGGATACGCTCAAACGATTGGCGGATTGGGCAAAGACATGAGTTCTGACGAAGTTCAGTACAAAGGCTCTGTCAACAACTCCGGCGCCGCAACGACTTTGACGCTTAACGTTCCCGAAGGCGAAACGTACAACTATACCGGTTCCGTTGCGAACAACGTTAATATCGTCAAAACGGGAGCGGGAACGCAGCAGTTCAACCTCGCCCAGGATGCGACGTTTGCTAAAGAGATTCTCGTTACCAACGGACGTCTGGATATGAAAGAGTACTA
>JAZRTH010000689.1:0-6946 GCA_045651945.1 Thermoguttaceae bacterium | reverse complement strand
AAGCAGTTTCCGAATATTTAGCAACCAAATGGCAGGTGGGCGCGGACGTTCTTCCGCCGACCCTTGTTACAACCGGCTCTTTTGAAACGACAAATACGCTCGTCGTTGCGGAAGATTCCACGATTGACGTCGGCGCGTTTGACACGGTTGCGTCCGGCGACGTTACGCTCAACAGCGGCAAGACGCTGACGTTCAACGTAGACGGCGGTCAGCAGACGCTTTGGAACTCGAAGTTCTCCGGCGACGGAAACATCGTCAAAACCGGCTCTGGAACGCTGCAATTCTACGGCGAAGATCAGGACGCAATCGTCGTTAGCAATACAATCGTTTCCGCAGGCAGAATGGATATCAAGGGCTGGCTGACCAGCGGTTTGAAAATCGAATCCGGCGCGACGTTCTCGCCCGGCAACTCGGTCGGAACGCTCGACCTGACCGGCGACTTTACGATGGATCCCGGTTCTACGTTGTTGATGGAAATCGGCGGAACAGGCGTTGACGAAAACGACCAGCTCATTGTCAACGGAGCTCTTTCCCTTGCCGACGGCGCCGTTATCAATCTGGTTCTTGCGGACGTCAACTCGCTCGGTCCTAACGATACGTTTACCGCGATTTTGTCTGGAAACAACAGCGCAAGCTTTGAAGACAGTTTGATCGACAGCTTCGTTAAATCCTACTACTTCACCGATCTGGCGTACGTCCCATACGGCGAAGGACTGTACGCCATCACCGGACGCGTTGACCCCAACGCCGTTCCGGAACCGTCAACGTGGGCGTTGATGATTCTTGGCGCCGCAGGGCTGCTGTTCTGGCGAAAGAGAAAGTAATAATTATAACTCTATCGGAGTGCGAGAGGGAAGCGTAAGCGGAACTCTCGCTTTTTTTATTTAGAGAATCGCTCACATCGGCGAGCGCAGCTCGCTACAGAAATTCAAACCCGATTGACGGCAAGCCGTCAAGGAAGAAAGCGGCGCCAAGGCGCCGCACTCCGAAAGACTCCATATCGCCGTCCTCCTTGAAATATTCTCCTGATCCGCTATAGTAGTTTCTATGAAACTGATTAAAACGGTAAGCTTGGGCTGCAAGGTGAATCAATACGAAACGCGGTATCTGCTCGAAGGGCTTTACGAGCTGGGCGGTCAGGACGCGGCGGCTGACCAGACGCCGGATATTATCGTCGTCAATACGTGTACTGTTACGGCGGATTCCGACGCCAAGTCCCGGCATATAATCCGAAAGCTGCACCGGGACTATCCCCGCGCTGAGATGATTATCATGGGCTGCTGGGCAACGCAAAATCCCGCCGCGGCGGCCGAACTGGCTCAGGAAGCGGGAAACGGCTCTGTCGTTCTGACGGACAAATCGAAGCTGGGCGACTGGCTGGTCGAGCAGGGCTGTATTGACGCCCCTATGGGAATCGGGTGCTTTTCCGAGCATACCCGCGCGTTCGTCAAGGTTCAGGACGGCTGCCGGCAGTTCTGCTCGTACTGTATTATTCCCCACGTCAGAAATCGTCTTTTCAGCCGGGAGCCTAAACAGGTTCGCGGCGAGGTGGAGCGTCTGATTCAAAACGGGTATCGGGAAATTGTCTTGACGGGAATTCATCTCGGCTTTTACGGAGAAGGGTTTGACAATCCGGAACTCAAGGGGTTGACGCTTGCCGACCTCGTTTCTGAACTGACCGCGATTGACGCTGATTTCCGCATCCGGATTTCGTCTTTGGAATCGCACGAGGTTTCCGAATGTCTTTTGGAACTCATGCGAGACAACCCGGATAAAATCTGCCCTCATCTGCACATTTCCATGCAAAGCGGGTCAGACGCGGTGTTACAGGCGATGAACCGCCCGACGTCGTCGGAAGAGTATTTGCGCCGCTGCCGGCTGGCGAACGAGTTCGTTCCGGACGTCGCGCTGACAACCGACGTCATTGTCGGATTCCCCGGCGAAACGGAGTCCGATTTCCAGCAAACGATGGCGGTCTGCCAGGAAGCGGGTTTCTCCAAGATTCATATTTTCCGCTACTCTCCCCGAGAGGGAACGCCGGCGGCGAAGATGTCCAACCAGATTCCGCCCGCCGTCAAACAGGAACGCGCCCAGCGGCTGGCGGAACTGGAAAAGACTCTGCGTCAAGAGTATTTCCAGTCCCAGATCGGGAAAAGCGTCTGTATTTTAGCGGAACGTTACAAAGACGGGTTCGTAACCGGCTGTACGGAACGCTATATTCCCGTTCGCGTTTTGGGTTCTGAACTCAATTGCGGCTCGTTCATGAGAAAAACGCTTCAGCCGGAAGACTTGGCAGAATAAGAAACGTCAATTGGCGAGCCACGGGTGTTAACCCGTGGGTATACGACCAAAAATCAAAGAGTAAAAATAGAGATAATTTGATGTTCAGCCCGGGAACTAACGTTCCCGGCTCGCCTTTCGCTTTGTGTAATTACTAATTACTCATTACTCATTACTAATTCTCAAAGTGGCGCAACGGTTCCGCCGGAGTTGTCCATGTACTCTCGGGCGCCGCCGGGAAGCTGGTCGGGAGCGATGTCAATCGCCTTCATTTCTTCTGCCAGTTCCGCCTTGAGCTGTTTAACGATCTCAGCGTATTTCGGGTCTTTGGCAACGTTGACGTTCTGTTTCGGATCGGTCAGGTTGTCGTACAGTTCCACCTCGTCAGTGCCGGGGAAGCACGCCAGCGTGTATCGGTCTGTTCTCAAGCCCCAATGCGGCGGCTGCGCTGTGTAACAGTAAAACAGACGGGAACGCCATTGCACCGGCTGTTTGCCTTCCAGTAACGGCAGAATGGAAACGCCCTGCATGTTGGGCATATCCTCTTTCGGCGTTTTAGATTGCGCGATATCAAGCAGCGTCGGGGCGAAGTCCGTATTGGAAACCAGATTCTTGCAAACGGATCCCGGCTTGATATGACCGGGCCAGCGGACGACAAACGGCATGCGAATCGACTCGTCCAAGATGATTCGCTTGTCGTACAATCCGTGCTGACCGAGCCAGTAGCCCTGGTCGGCGCAGTAGATAACAACCGTGTTGTTCGCCTGTCCCGTTTCGTCCAGATATTTCAAAATTCTTCCGACGTTGTCGTCGATGCCGCGAACGCAGCGGAGATAATTCTTCATCATGAACTGATAGGCGTCGCGCGTCTTCTGTTCGTAAGAATCTTTCGGGGACGTTTTGAACTGGTGTTTGTGCAGCGGATAGTACAGGCTGACAATCGTCGGGGTCGGCGTTTTGAGCAGCGGGGAAATGCTGCGGTCTTCAAAAATGTTGTCCGGCTCCGGGATTGTAACGCCGTCGAACATGTGTTCATACCGCGGCGCGTAGTCAAACGGATAATGGGGCGCTTTGAAGTGCAGCATCAGGCAGTACGGCTTCCCCGTCTTCTCCTGCGATTTGAGCCATTCCAGCGCGCGGTCTGTGTAGACGTCCGTTGCATATCCCTGATACTGTTTGACGTCCGTTTCCGACTTGAATTTGGGATTGAAATACGCTCCCTGATCGTGGACGATTTCGTAATGGTCAAACCCTTGAGGCGTGTTTTGCAGATGCCATTTTCCAATCAGCGCGGTGGAGTACCCCGCCTTTTGCAGAGCGTCCGAAACCCATTCGCATTCCGGAGCAATCGCGGCGAAAAGACGCCTGACGCCGGTGCGGTGCGAGTACTGACCGGTCATTATGCTCGCCCGGCTGGGGGAGCAGAGCGAAAAGTTGCAGTAGACGTTGTCAAACCGAACGCCCTCGTTGGCTAACGTGTCGATATTAGGGGTCGAAACAACGCCCTTCAAATGCGGAGCCAGATGGCTGTACGCGGAAATCGCCTCCGACGCGTGGTCGTCCGACATAATATAGATTATATTCGGTCGCTGTGACGCAGAGGAATCGGCTGCCTCGCCGTTGTCGTCAGCCAGAGCCAACGCAGGGAGCAAAGCCAGCAGAGCAAAAAAGTATCGTAGCATGGGAGAGTAGTGGTAAGTTTTGAGTGGTTAGTGGTTAGGACGCAAGCGTTGTTCCCTAACCACAACAGAACAAGAATATAAAACAGCGGTAAGTTTTTAGAGGTGCATCAGGATATTATTAAATCCTTGCCACTTACCACTAACAACTTACCACTGCGCGCTATGCGCGAATCACGCTCCGACTTTGACAAAGCCTTCCAGATCAAGTTTGACGGCTTCCATGCGATTCATCGGACCTTCGTATTCGATGGTGTAGACTTCGGTTCCGCCGACGGTCTGGCACAGTTCGAGCGCTTTCTTCCAGTCAACGCGACCTTCGCCGATGATCTTGTTGTCGGATTCCTTGATGTGAATCGTCTTGGTGCGTCCCGGATACTTGGCGATGAGCTTGTAGGGATCAGCGCCGCGATTGACGCAGTGTCCGAGGTCGATTTGAAGCTGAACGCTGTCGCAGGAGTTGTCCGCGAAAACTTCCCAGCTGGACAGACCATTTTCCTTGTCGACGATGTCGAAGTCGTGCTGATGAGCGTGATAGCCAACGTACAGACCGGCTTTTGCCGCTTCTTCAGCCGCCTTGGAGAAGTTCTCTGCGGCTTTCTTCCAGCCGTCTACGCCGCTGTTGCCCATGCCGGGGCAAATGATGAACTTGGCGCCCAGTTCGACGTGGAATTCAATCGTCTTTTTGAGTTCTTCCAGATTCTCAATCTGACCGCGGCCGGTGTGAGAGCCGGTGCAGAACAGACCAG
This sequence comes from Thermoguttaceae bacterium, assembly GCA_045651945.1. Lineage (GTDB taxonomy): Bacteria > Planctomycetota > Planctomycetia > Pirellulales > Thermoguttaceae > RUG11551. The sequence goes on along the minus strand of JAZRTH010000689.1, from coordinate 2,238 downwards.
CGTCGTCCTGGTATTTGCGAAGATCTTTAGCGGAAGCGCCAAAGCCGGCGTATTCAACGCCCTTGTATCCCATTGCCGCCAGTTCAGCAAACCGTTTGGCGGGATCGTTGGAAATACCGCCAACTGAATACAGCTGCAAGCAAATCGGAATATTCTTTTTCTCTTCAGCGAACGAAAACGCCGGAGCAAACAGGGATCCCAGCGCGAACGCGCCGGTTCCAAGCAATAAATCTCTTCGTGTAATCATTTTTGTAGTCCTTTTTGGGTTAGGGGGGGAAAGGGAAATGGTCAATCCGGTAAACTCATACCTGTTATTGGAAGACAGCTTCTAGCTGCTAGCCTCTAGCTGAAAGCTTTTTAAATTAGCTTCTGGCTTTAATAGCTCATCTTAGAGCTACTAATGACCAAGCTAACAGCTAGCAGCTAATAGCTAGCGGCTTGTCATCAGGCACGGACTTGCTGGAACAACCAAAAAGTTAATTGGCGCCTATCGCGCTCTGCCGGAGTTAGCCAGGTCAGAGCCGAGTTTCGGCCAGCCGCCGGTTCCGTTGTCGGTTGCCATGGCGGCTGACTCGCACTTTACTCCAACGAGAACTTCGTCGTCTAAAGTAAAGCACAGAAGGTTTGGTTTGGCGATAACGGCAGCGGAACGAATCGCCGCTTCGAACTTGCCCGACCAGCGGACGTCGCCGCGGCGTGTGGACAGCCCGTACATCATGCCGGTGTTGTCGCCGAAGTAAAGCATGTGATCTTCGCCCAGGACGGGGGTCGATTCAATCATGCCGCCGGCTTCGTACTGCCAGCGCATTTGTAACGTTTGACCGTCAACGCAGCACATGAACGCGCCGGGTTCTCCCAAACGGCGGGAGAACGTGCATCCGATGTAGATGTCGCCCTCGCGGTCGACAACCGGAGAGCCAAGCATCTGTCCTGGCATTTTGCACTGCCACAAAACCGAGCCGTCCGGACCGAAGCCCTGAAGGATGTTGTCACGGCTGGCGACGACGAGAGTTCCGTCTTGCAAAACGGCGGGAGACGTGTTGAGGAACCCGCCGGTGTATCCGACTTCGTGAACCTGATCCCAAAGGGAGACGGCTTTCGTTTCCTGCATGTCGAGGGCGAACAGGAATCCGTTTTCAGACCCAACGTAAAGCGTGTGACCGCAAATCACGCCGGGCGCGTCCAGCTTGGTGCGGGAACGGAAATACGGCTTTTGCTGTTTCTTCCCGTCGAGGTCAACCAGCGTCAACCCGCCCTCGTAAGAGCAGATGAGCGTGTCCCCGGTCGGCGCGACAATCGGCGCGGCAAAGCCCAGCGGCTCGCCGACGTCGCACGGCTTGTAGACCATGCGTCCCTGACTGTCAATGCAGTGCAGGAACCCGTCCAGAGAATGGAACCGGTAACAGCCTTCTTTATCCAAAACGATTGCGCCGGGAACGTGACATCCCGTGGAATATTCCCACGCGATTTGCGGTTGATCTTCGGAAATGTCGAGGCAGACAACCTTGTTTTGAGAGTAAAACACAAGTCGTCCCTGCGTGTCGACAACCGGAGCGTTGCGAACAGGTCGAGCGGTTTTAGTTAGAGGAATTTCTTCCGGGAACGCCCAAAGGCAATCGCTGGGGCGAACCTTGTCCGGTCGAAGCGGTTCCGGCGGAAGCGGCGGCGGGACGTCGCGCTTGGGCGCGGAAACCGTCGAAGCCGGTCTTTGCGGAATGCCGTACTTGTTACGATTCGACTGACTAATCGGCTTCAATCCGGAATCGTCGTCTTCCGTACGCTTTGCTCTGACGCGGGATTCTCCCGGCATGCGGTCTGGCGTTTCAGCCGGTCTGGGAGGAGTCGGCGGAGCGACAGACGGCGCAGGACGTCGAACCGTCGGATTTGTATTTTGCGGTGGAACCTGAGCGCGCGGCTGGAACGAATACGTTACGCCGCCAGACGGTTTGGCAGACGGCGAAGGCGTTGCAGGTCGTTCTGGAGCCTTTGGCGGCTCTGGGGCTTTCGGAGGTTCCGGAGCCTTTGGCGGTTCCTGATGAACGATCGGAGCGGGTTTTGGCGGTTCCGGCGTAACAGGACGGGGCGGTTCAGGAGCAGGCGCCGCTGGCTTTTCGTCTGCCGGAGGCGTTGGCTGTAACAGCGGACGCGGCGGTTCGGAAACCGGCTTCATGGTCTCTACCGCGGGAGAAGGCGCCGTTGGATGCGGAGGCTGTGATGGAATCACTGCAGGGCCGGGGA
>JAZRTH010000688.1:0-7588 GCA_045651945.1 Thermoguttaceae bacterium | reverse complement strand
TGATGGAAGCGGTCAAACAGGGCGGCGACCGTCAGGAACTGCACGAGTTGATTCGTCAGCACGCTCAGGCGGCGGGCGCGGTCGTCAAACAGGAAGGACGCCCCAACGACCTGCTGGAACGTCTGAAGAACGACCCGGCTTTCGCGAACGTGAACTTCGGCGAAGTTACCAACCCGTCCAAGTACGTTGGCCGCGCTCCGGAACAGGTCGTAGAATTCATGACGGAAGTCATGCAGCCTATCTACGATAAGTATGAGGGCGTAACCGCCGAAGTCGAAGCGATGAAATGCTAATTTTTTTCGGAGTGCGAGAGCAAAGCTCTCGCTTTTCGGATAAGCCGAGTCCTACGATAACACATCGGAACGCGAGAGTGCAGCGATAGCGGAACTCTCGCTTTTATCGAATACCAAATTTTTAGACGATTAATTTATGTCTTCTGACCATCTGTCCCTTCCGGATTACTGGCCTCACGCTCCGCGTCATAATTCCGTTCCGCCTGGTATTTATTTCGTTACAGCGGCTACGTATAAAAAGGAACACTTTTTTATATTGCCGGAACGTCTTGACGTGCTCCAACGCGGACTTTTAAAGGTCGCCCATAAATTTGGCTGGAATCTTGAAGCCTGGTGTATATTTCCGAATCATTATCATTTCGTTGCACAATCGCCTCACGCTGACGGATCAACGCTAAGTCGTATGCTTCGAGAATTGCATTCAAAAACGGCTATGTGGATTAATAAATTAGACGAAACGCCTGGTCGTCATGTTTGGGATAATTATTGGGAAACGCAGTTGACATTTCACAAATCCTATTTAGCTAGACTACATTACACGCACGCAAACGCCGTTCATCATGGATTGGCAAAGTCTCCGAGTGATTACCAGTGGTGTTCCGCTCAATGGTTTGAACAAACGTCAACGCGCGCTCAAGTCCAAAGCATCTATTCCATACGCATTGACAGACTAAATGTAAAAGACGATTTCTGATGTAACAGTAAATCTTCGACTACCAATAATTTCTTTATCTTTCGGAGTGCGAGAGTGCAGCGAAGCGAAACTCTCGCTTTGGAAAGGAATTAGCTTTTTCCCTTCTTCCTATAACGTTTGAATATTGTAAACTAATCTACATCATTTTTCTTCATAAAGTTGAATAACGTAACAGAAACAATAGCAATATGCGATGTGTATATTTGTTAAAATACCAGAGCGATTATTTATTTTTATATTTTACCTCTTGAATAAATCTTTCAAAATGCTATAATGGTTAATAATATGTTATAAACATGGAATAACATTATTTATACACCGTTTTACACAAAGGAGTTAAAAATGAGAGGCGACAGTTCTTTTTTGACAAAGTTTTTTGATGGTTCTGATACGAGATTTATTATCCCGGTTTATCAACGTAATTATGACTGGAAAAGACCCAACTGTATTCAGCTTTACGATGATCTTGTTCAAATAATACGAGAACAATTGCCAACTCATTTCTTTGGTAGTGTAGTGTCTGTGGCTCAAAGTCGCAAAGGTCATGTTCTGATTATTGATGGACAACAGAGAATTACTACAGTCTCTTTATTGCTATTGGCACTGTGTAATTTGTTAAAATCAGGTCAAATTCAAACCTCTAATATGTCGTTAGCGGAAAAGATTTATAAAGAGTATCTGGTAGATCCTTATAAAAATGATGAGAAAAAACTTATTTCTGTTAAAGACGACAGAGCTGCATACGAAAAATTATTTTCGTCTTCAGATGATGAGTTTGATAACACATCAAATATGACTACAAATTATCGATATTTCAAGGATCGTATATTACTCGGTGAAATTACCCCTGATGATCTGTTTTATGCAATTGGTAAATTGGAAATTATTAACATTTCATTAGATTCACGATATGATAATCCTCAAAAAATATTTGAAAGCCTCAACTCTACAGGATTAGATTTAAAAGAAGCTGATAAAATTCGCAATTTTATTCTCATGGGTATTGCGGATTCTAATATTCAAAATCAATATTACGAAAAATATTGGTATCGATATGAAAAACTTACAGGCGATCAGGTTACGAAATTTATAAGGGATTATCTCACCTTTAAATTGGGAAGAATACCGAAATTCGATCAACTGTATTTTGATTTTAAAAACTATGTCCAAGATGCTTTGGAGAAAGGTCAAACGTTGGAATCTATTCTTGATGATATTTTAAAATACGCGGTTTTGTATCAAAAAATACGAACTGTAAACACAGGTATCATTAAGGTTGACAGAGTACTTCAACGTCTTAGTTTATTAGATCTGAGTACAATCAATTGTTATTTATTAGAGCTTTTTAACGATTTCTACAATAATACTATTTCATTGGATTCACTTGTAGAAATCTTACTCGTCATTGAGTCATATTTATTTAGACGCTCTGTTTGTAGCGTTCCTACCAATGCGCTCAATAAGGTGTTTTCATCATTACATCGAGAAGTACTAAAAATAGATTTATCGACAAATAACTATTCTGAAATAGTTAAATATGTTCTTTTGTCGAAAACTAGTTCTGCTAGATTTCCCAATGATAACGAATTTGTTCAAGCAATTCAAGAACGAGATTTTTATAGTTTTAGTTCTAAATATCGCATGTATCTTTTTGATCGGCTTGAAAATGGCGATTCTGTTGAGGGATGTCAGGGTTCTATTGCTAAAAAAATGGAAGCAGGAGAATTATCAGTTGAGCATATCATGCCTCGACATCTAAGTAAAATCTGGGCAGATCAGCTAGGTTCCAATTGTGTGGAGATACATAATGAATGGATCAACAAAATTGCTAATTTAACTATTACGGGGTATAATTCTCAATATAGTGATAAACCATTTATTGAAAAGAGAGATGCCCCTAACGGATTTAAGGATAGTCATCTGACTCTTAATATTTTCATCTCATCTTGTGAGAAATGGGGAGTTGAAGAATTACAGAAACGTCAACAAATAATGATTGATTATTTTCTGAAATTATGGCCATTGCCTTCTACGACATATAAACCTCAAACACCAATTATGGACATTCATTCCTTAGATGAAGATGAGGATTTTTATACAGGTAGAACGTTACAGGCATTTTCAATTCAAGGTCAACGAAAAGAAAGAGTTTCTTATTGGTCAGATCTTTTCAAGAAGATTTTAAAGTATCTGTATCAAGAAGATCCGACTATACTTAAAAAACTGGCAATGGAAACCGAAGGAGTTGCGGGATATTTCAAAACTGAAAAATTGTCAGATGGTTATTATGATATTGCTCCTGGACTTTTTGTGTGGATTTCAACGAGTACCGCGGCTAAAATTTGGGTGCTTAAACAATTGTTCCCAATGTACGGTCTTGATGGTTCCGAATTTGAAGTTGAAATCTTAACTAATAATGATAATTGACAATAGAACGATCGTCTAGTATAAATAAATCCATCGAAAAGCGAGAGCTTTGCTCTCGCACTCCGAAAGAACGCTACGAAGGCTGTTCCAAAAAGGCAAATCAAGAGAGCAAGACCGAAAAAATTAACTCATAGCGTTATCGGTAATATTGGCTCCTTCGAAAAGCGAGAGCTTTGCTCTCGCACTCCGAAAGAACGCTTCGAAGGCCGTTCCGAGAGAGCGAAACGAGAGAGTGAGTCCGAAAGGAATTAACTCAAAGCGTTATCGGTAGTATCGGCTCCATCGAAAAGCGAGAGCTTCGCTCTCGCACTCCGAAAGAACATTACGAAGGCTGTTCCGAAAGAGCGAATCAAGAGTTCGAGACCGAAAAAATAAACTCGAAACGTTATCGTTGGTATCGGCTCCATCGAAAAGCGAGAGCTTCGCTCTCGCACTCCGAAAGGAAAATACGAGGGCGTTTCCGAAATAATTAATTCGTTACAAAAACCATGTTCGACATTAACAACGAAGATCATCGCGCACTTCTTCGCCTTGCTTTAGCGGAAGGAATCGGACCGCTGATGCGTCAGAATTTACTCGACGCGTTCGGTTCTCCTGCTGCGGTCTTTCAGGCGTCGAAAAAGGACTGGGCGGCGATACCCGGCATCGGCGCTCAGAGGATTGAGACGTTACAGAGTTCGACGGACGAAAAGCTCGACAAGTTTCTCGCGTTCTGCAAGATTCATCATATTGACCTCATCCCGCTGGGCGATAAGAACTACCCGCAGCAGCTGACGTCTATTCCAGACGCGCCGGGGATTCTCTTTGTTCGCGGGACGCTCCTTCCGGAAGACAGCATTTCCATCGGCGTAGTTGGGACGCGGCACTCTACGCATTACGGCAACCGGGCGGCGCACAATCTCAGCTTCGCCTTGGCGCAGGCGGGCGTTACAATTATCAGCGGATTGGCGCGGGGAATCGACACGCAGGCGCATATCGGCGCGCTGGACGCTCACGGCAGAACGATTGCTGTCCTGGCGTCTGGTCAGGAAAAGATCTATCCGCCGGAAAACGAGAAGCTGGCAAACTCGATCGTCGAATCCGGCGGCGCGCTGGTTACGGAAGCCCTGCCCGGCTCCGTTCCTCGAAAAGGCATGTTCCCGCAGCGAAACCGGATTATCAGCGGTCTGTCTTTGGGTACGCTAGTTGTAGAAGCGGACATCGCCAGCGGCGCGTTGATTACAGCCCGTCACGCTATGGAACAGAACCGAGAAGTCTTTGCCGTGCCTGGTCAGATTGACAGCCGCATGTCCCGCGGTTCCAATCGACTTATCAAAGACGGCGCGAGGCTGGTTCAGTCCGTCGACGACATTCTCGACAACCTCGGTCCGCTGACGAAGCCAATTCAGCGGTCAACCGGCGTTACAGACAAGAACCCGCCCAAGCCGGCAGAACTCAAGCTCAACGAGATGGAGCGCAAAGTCTACGACGTCGTTTGCGCTCATACCGGACCAACGCCCATCGACGAGTTGATTCGTCAAACCGGGCTGCCGACTGGAAATCTGCTGGCGGTGATTACCGCGTTGGAAATCCGCCGATTAATCAAACGCGTCGACGGACAAAGCGTGATTCGGAACTGACGTTTCGGGGTTATTCTTCAGACAATTTATACACGGTGAACTGACGATTCTGGTACAAAACCGGCAGCGCGATGGGCGAGCGAGCGTTTGTTACAAGATAACCCGCGCCGTACTCTTTTCCCAGGCGCTTGAGCTTATTGGGCGACTGTCTTGCCATCGAGTCATTCCAGACGTATCCACTTGGCGAAGATTCGTCTTCGACTGTATACAAATGCATGATCCGATGGCGCCATTCTACCAGTCCCGCGGCGTTTTGCGGAACGTCTTTCCAGTTAACGCCCGTTCCCCGATGAGTATACCACGTGAACGTTCGGGTCATTTTCGGTACGATAAACACGGCGTCTTGAGGCGTGTTTTTGTCAATCCAGGAGCAAACGTCTTTCCATTGATAATAGTTTATTTCCGCCATGTGGCACTGTCGCGGAGGAACCGGATGCGCCAATCGATAGATATTTTTATAAACGCCCGCAGCCCCGCAGAACAAACACAGGCAAAGCGCTATGATATAAAAACGTGTAAAACGATAGAGTTTCGCACAGCCTATAACTAAACAAGCCAGTAACGAGAACGTTAACGGAACGGCGACGTCAGAAAGACGGAACCAGTAAAACCGCAGTAAGCCGACACAGTCGTTGGGGTAAGAAGCTGACCTGAACGACAAAAAAATTCCAATTGAGGCAATGATTAGCGCAGCGGCGCCAAAAGACAATAAAAAATTACAGCCGGCGTCAATTCGTTTGGATTCATCGTTTGGGTTCCGATTGAGTTTTTTTGCGTAACGGGTAAACCAGCGCAGAATAATAAACGTAATGAACCAGACAATACACAGGGCAAAAAACCGCCAAATAAAAACGGCAGGGAACGATGTAAAAAGCAGATGGTGCGGCAATCTGAAATAGACGTACACGCGTTCAGCCGCTTTCACGGCGTCTGGAAACTCTCCGTAATTGAGAAGCAAAGAGGGAATCAATCCCGGTAAAGACAGCAAGCCGCCGATGGGAAGCGTCCAGACGTCTTGCCATCGAAATGGGATTATTTTTTTAAATACGCAAAGGAAATACGCAAGCAGCGCCGCTAAAACCGTCCAGCCGCCAACCAACACGTGAAACATGGACGCGATTCCCAGAACAATCCACGCCTGACCCCATTTTTGAGCGGTTATGCGTTCCAATCCCCAAAAGACGAAGACGTACGCGATTGTTTTCGCCTCCATGCCGCCGAAAACCCATTCTCCCGCCATCTGACAATACGACTGAAGGAAGGCAAACATTCCCGCTGAAAGAACCGCAAACCATTGACGGGGAACGACATTCCACGACAACCTCTGCCAGAAAAACGCCATGGCAAACCAACAGACGATTCTCCCAGTCCAGGCGCACGCTGACAGCGGCATAATCGTCGTCAGCCAGCCAAACGTCCAGACGAAAACGCCGTGAGCGTCTGGCGTGGAAAGGAAGAAGTCGCCCGGCGCATAGGAGGGGTTCCAGAATCGAGCCGCCTTGCCGAGGTAATGCGCCTCGTTGACGTCTGGAACGAGATACGCTCCTTCCAGAAAGAATAAAACAAATATCAACAGAATTTCAAGCCATCGGTTTTTCGTGTTCATAAGAATTATTTTACCAATTTACCATTTTTTTTCAATATCGATGTTGTTTTAGATTGGAAAAAACGTTATATTATTTAGTTGAGCAACCTATCCCGGTCTCTGCAAGGAACAGAGGGAACAGAAAGATATTTCTTGAGACGGAATTTATGTTTTTGTTTCACTCATTCCCGATTCCTCACTGTTTCACATAATTCCTCATTCAACCTTAAGGAACAATCAAAATGGCAGATTCGTTTACTGAAACAACGCACACAACCTGGTTTCAAAGAATTGGCAAGGCGTTTAAAGGCATTGTCATTGGTTTTATTTTGTTTGTTGTCGCGTTCCCGCTTTTGTTCTGGAACGAAGGCAGAACAATCAAACAGACTAAATCTCTCAAACAGACGGAGTCCGAACTTAACCTTGCCAAATGCGACGAAATCAATCAGGACTTTGAAAGCAAGCCGGTTTACATGACAGGCGACGCTAAAACGGAAGAAACGCTTGAAGACGATTATTTCCCGGTAACGGTCAACGGATTTAAACTCAGACGCAATGTTGAGATGTTCCAGTGGGTTGAAGAAGAACATACCGAGACGAAAAGGAATATTGGCGGGTCGGAAGATACGGTTACTACGTACACCTACAGTAGACAATGGGTCGATCACCCCGTTGACTCAAGTTCATTCAAAGAAACGTTGGGACATGAAAACCCCTCTTGGGATTTTGATGGTGGAGAAGTTGAAGCCAAAACCGGTACGCTCGGCGCTTTTATGCTGACGAAAAGCATTATCGGCAAAATGACCTGGTTTGAACCGCTCAAAGTTAAGGAACCCAAAGCAGAAGAGCCTGCTGAACAACCGGCTCAGCCTGCAGTTTCGACGCCAGAGGAACAGACTGCCCCAAATAAACCAGCGACCGAACCGGCTGCTCCGGAAACTCCAGCAGTTGAAGAAGTCAAGTCGGAGGC
>JAZRTH010000687.1:0-13534 GCA_045651945.1 Thermoguttaceae bacterium | reverse complement strand
GAAGGAAAAGTTCAACCGCGCATAGGGATTTCTCACGCGGAGTTGCGGAGACGCGGAGGATTCAAAATGAGTGAAAACGATATTACCAAGGACATCCTGGATGCGGATGGCTAGAAGGTAAATCTCACGCGGAGGCGCTGAGATGCGGAGAGTTTAAAATGAGTGAAAACGATATTACCAAGGACATCCTGGATGCGGATGGCTAGAAGGTAATTCTCACGCGGAGTTGCGGAGACGCGGAGGATTCAAAATGAATGAAAACGATATTACCAAGGACATATTGGATGCGTCCATAAAGATCCACAGGCAGTTTGGACCGGGCATGCTTGAATCGGTATATGAACAGTTGCTTGAGGTGGAATTGACACGCCGCGGACATAAGGTGGAACGTCAAAAGGGCGTGTCGTTCGAATATGAAGGCGTAAAACTGGACACTGCTTTTCGCCTTGATATGCTTGTTGACGACTCCGTTATTGTCGAGTTGAAGTCAACGGAACACATGCAACCCGTGTATCTTAAACAAGTAAAGACCTATCTTGTGGTGATGGGATTACAGGTTGGCGTCCTCGTTAATTTCGGAATGAACCAGCTTATAGATGGGTATGCACGAGTAGTTAACGACTACACCGGTCCCAAACCCTCACAGTAATAATCCTCCGCGTCTCCGCATCTCCGCGTGAGATAAAAAGGAATCGCAATAAACCAGTTTATTGATGGGTTTGCACAAGTAGTTAATGGCTACTCCGACCCCAAACCCTCATAAAATAATCCTCCGCGTCTCCGCGTCTCCGCGTGAGATATAAAGGAATCGCAATAAACCAGTTTATAGATGGGTATGCACGAGTAGTTAACGGCTACTCCGACCCCAAACCCTCACAGTAATAATCCTCCGCGTCTCCGCAACTCCGCGTGAGATATAAAGGAATCGCAATAAACCAGTTTATAGATGGGTTTGTACAAGTAGTTAATGGCTACACCGACCTCAAACCCTCACAACAATAACCCTCAGCGTCTCCGTGTGAGACAGAAAGGAATCGCAATGACAGAACAAGAACAGATCGAAACGAAACTCAGCGAGGCTTTTCACCTCTTATGTGACGCTTTCCCGGAACCGATGCAGCTTTGCCACAAGTCCCATCGCGTTATTGCCGTCAACCCGGCGGCAGAGAAATACGGCCGCGTCGTTGGTCAGAACTGCGCCCGCGGCTGCCCGGGATTCAAAGCCGGTTTGTGCCGTCACAAGCAGATGATGGACAAAGGCGTGGCGTCATGGTTCAATTACCCCGGCGGAGACGGACGCCCCAATTCAACTGCGTTCTGGATTCCGGTTACCGGCTACCCGGACTATTATTTCCATTTTGGCATCGGCGTTACAATCGACTACGCCGCCACGCCAACGGAACAGTAGAGCGAGCCGGGGCGCGTAAGCCCCCGGAAATTCTAATGGACTTACGCATTCGCCGTCAAACGAATCGGTCTGACTATTATCATTAGAATAATGAAGGGTATAAACAATGAAACGCGTAAAGATAACTATTCTCAAGACAACGCTTGACAAGGATCTTGCGGCGGAATACGGAGTTGATGGGCTGACCGCCTGCCCGATGATGAAGGAGGGCGACGTGTTCTATGCCGACTACGCAAAACCGCAAGGTTTCTGCGACGAGGCGTGGAAGGCAATCTATCAGTATGTCTTCGCTCTGGCTCACGGCGCAAACGAGTCTCTTTTCTACTACGGCGACTGGATAAAGAAGCCCGGCGTTGCGATCGTCAGCTGCAACGACGGTCTTCGTCCCGTCATTATGAAACTTGAAGCGACCGACGAAGAATCAAAGATCGACTATGAGCCAATTGAACGGCAGTAGATTCCCGTTTATTGTCGCTGACGTCAAAGTAAAGACAAGTTCAATCGCGCATAACAACCAACTCAGAAAGGAAATAACATGAACGTATTAATTCTTCAGGGTTCGCCCAGAGCGAATGGAAATACAGCCTGGATGGCTGAGGAATACCGCAAAGCCGCGCAGGCGGCAGGACACAGCGTTACGGTGATTGACGTTTCGCACAAAAAGATTGCCGGCTGCATGGCTTGCGAATACTGTCACGGCAAAGGGGCTGGAGAATGCATCCAGAAAGACGACATGCAAGAGCTTTATCCGCTTCTTGCCAAGGCGGACGCGCTTGTTTTCGCCGCGCCGATTTACTATTTCACCCTTTCCGCCCAGATTCAGGCGCCCATTCAGCGCATTTACTGCATGAACAAACCGGGCAATTTGAAAAAGACGGCTCTGCTTGTCTCCTCCTATTCGCCCGGCGTGTACGATGGCGCGCTTGGAGAATATCACGGGATTATCAGCTATTGGGGCGTAGAGGACACCGGCGTCGTAACCGCCAAAATAGACGAGCAGCAGACGGACGCGACCCGCGAAAAGATCGTAAAACTAGTTGAAAAGCTGTAAGTTATACTTTTTCTACTTGAAATTTTCCGATAAAGAGCTATTAGCTCCTGGCTCCTAGCCGTTAGCTTGGTTATTCCTGTTTCTTGCGATAATGCACGAATCTGGTTTATCAAGCTAGTAGCTAAAAGCTAGAAGCTAGAGGCTTAATCCTGGAAAATTCTAGTCATTTCAGTATAATCATAAGGAACTGTAAATCATGAAATACACGAAACTGGGCAATACCGGAATTGAAGTCAGCCGCATTTGCGTCGGCTGCATGTCATACGGCGCGCCGTCGGAAGATTTCCATCTCTGGACTCTTCCGCAGGAAGAAACTACTCGCATGGTGAAACATGCCATCGATCTGGGCGTCAACTTTTTCGACACCGCCAACTGCTATTCGCACGGCACGAGCGAAGAGTTCCTTGGCTGCGCTCTAAAGGAACTGAACGTACCGCGTAACAAAGTTGTTATCGCCTCTAAAGTGTACTTTAACGACGGGCATCTGTCGAAATCGGCAATCGAACGCGAGATTGACGGCACGCTATCACGTCTGGGAACGGATTATCTTGACCTTTATCAGATTCACCGTTTTGACTACTCCACTCCGATTGAAGATACGATGGCGACGCTGGACTCGCTGGTTAAGGCTGGTAAGGTTCGCGCTCTGGGCGCCAGCGCAATGTACGGATACCAGTTCCACAACATGCAAATCGCGGCGGAAAAGAACGGATGGACGCTTTTTTCGACTCTGCAGAACCACTATAATCTTCTCTACCGGGAAGACGAACGCGACCTGATCCCGGTTGCGAATCAGTACGGCGTCTCGCTCATTCCGTATTCGCCTCTTGCCGGCGGACGGCTCACGCGTCCGGAATGGGAATGCGATTCAAAGCGCGCTCAGACCGACAAGGTTCTTCGCGCCAAGTACGACAAAGAGAAACAGAACAACCTGGAAATAATCGCTCGCGTTGCGGAATTGGCTCAGCGTCTTGAAGTTACCATGTCCGAAATCGCTCTTGCCTGGCAATTTGCCAAAGGCGTTGCCGCGCCGATTGTCGGAGCGACGAACGTCAAACACTTCGACGACGCCGTGCGTTCCGTTGACCTCGTCCTGACGCCGGAAGACGTCAAGTTCCTTGAAGAACCGTACCACGCCCACGACGTAACCGGAGCCTTGCCAAGGAACTGAAACTTGCCCTTGAGAACAGCTGGGAGGATTCCGAAAAGCACGGAAAAACTCCCAGCAAACTCAAAGCCTGTACTGCATTATGTTCTATTTCCATAGATAATATTGTACTATATCCCAATTTATTCCTTTTAACCGAAAAAAACGCTGTAGATTTTTTTGAAATTCTGTAAAAATTTTTCTTTTTTCTTGACATTTTCGAAATTTGCAATTATAATAGTATCTAAGGTATATTACCCTCATTAGGGGAAATATACACAATAGTGCATTATTGTCAACCTTATAAGATTGTTAAAATATTATGCGAATTTCAAAATCAATTCATCGAGTCGCGCGTTTTGCCGCTGTCGTCTTGTCTGTGTTTTTGGCTGTTGTTGCAAGCGGAGGTTCCGCGTTGGCGCAAACCGATTTGGACGGTTCTGATTTGATTGTTACCGGCTCTGGACCATGGAACCTCTCGTATACCAACTCCAATACCAGTTCGCAGTCTATAGTTGCAATTTACGATCTTGTCAACGCGACGCGGTACGATTACACCGGTTCTTTTACCGGCAACATCTTTATCGACGTTACTCATAACGGCTATGCCAGCAACGACAACCGATTTACATTCTCCAATACCGGGAACAATATCCAGGGCGGCGTTGCAATGCACAACGGGATTCTGTTTGTTTCAAACAACAATCAGTTGGTCAGTTTTTCTGGCGGTTTAACTCTCGATAACGCCGTTTTTATGGCGTATGGCAACTGCGATTTCGGTTTAAAGATTCCCCAAAACGCCTTTGGCGGACTGCGCGCCAGCGGCGGTGCGATTAACTACTCAGGAGGCATTAGCGGCGCCGGGGATTTGGTAATCGTTACGGAAAACAACAACGCTGTTAATCTTTCCGGAACCAATACGTATTCCGGCGTAACGTCTATCGGAACCGTTCAGGGCGGAACTAATTTGCATTCGATTCTTAATCTTAATGCTGACAACACGCTGCCGTCAACAACCGTTGTAGAAATCGGCAAATCGCAGAACCCCAACTATTCATACACAGGCGCCTCAACCGCAAGACTTAATCTTAACGGTACAACTCAAACGATTGCCGGCTTGTATGGCGGAGGAGTGGCGGCTATCACTAACTCTGCAGCAGCCGCTTCCAATTTGACTATAAACCTTGCCGACGGCGCGGATTTTGAGTATTCTGGCACAATTGCCGGGAACAGCGCAACCAACGTTACCAATCTCACGATTAACGGCGCGGGGAATCAAACGCTTGCCGGCAACGTTACCAACGCCAGCATTACCAAAAACGGAACGGGCGCTTTAACCCTGTCTGGAGGAACGGTTACTCTTTCCAGCCTTGCCGTTACCGACGGCGCGTTTAATCTCGGCTCCAATACAGCGATGACCGTCAGCGGAAAACTGACGTTAAATTCATCAACATTGGACTTAAACGGTTCCAATTTGACGTATACGTCCAATGTTGCTTCAGATTTCAACAACGTTAATATTACCAATACTAATAATGACAAACTGTCTACGTTATCCATTGTACCGTCATCCAATTTATCAGCCGCGCAAACGTTCGATAAAAAGATTTCCGGCAATACTCGATTAGTGGTTAAATTGCCTCAAAACCAGGAAAACAACAGCCGACTGATTCTTAACGGAACTAATGACCATACTGGCGGTTTGTATATCGAACAGGGAACCGTTAAAATTGACAGTTACTCTGTTCTCGGAAGTAACAAAGTGATTGACATGAAGCACGGCAGCCTCATGACCAGTCTGACATTTGATGGGTATACAATCAACCTGATTGGAAACGCCAGCGCTGGAGAACGCGGCGCAATTCGTCTTTCCGGCGGAAACGGCAATTTTGACGCCTTCATTACCGGCGTTGGTTCTTTGGAAATCGTCTACGACGGCGCGGTAACTTTAACCAATACAGCGAACGACTATCAAGGCAAAACCTACATCGGCAACTTCCAATGGAGAGCTTCTTCATCCAGCGGCAACACTTCTGGAGCGGCTACGCTCAACCTGGGAGCCAGCGAAGTCCTGCCCAACACAACGGAAGTCGTACTCGGCAAGAACGCCGAAGGCAACGGTACAACCGGAGCGATAACGTTCGATTTAAAGGGATTCAATGAAACCGTTGCTGGCATTTCCGGTCAATCCACAAGCGCGACTATCACCTCGTCCACTCCGGCAACGCTGACTTTGATTGGCAACGGCGATTATACGTACTCAGGCAAAGTTACCGGTTCTGCGACAGTAGAAAAACAGGGAACGGGAACGCTGACCATAGCAGGCGCCAACACCGGTTCGTTAGTCGTCAGCGAAGGAACTCTGGTTCTTACCGGCGACAACTCCGGCGCGCAAAGCATTACCGTCAAAAATGGCGGCGTTCTGGTTCCAATGGCGGAAGGCTCTATCGCTACAACCGTCAACTTACAAACTACCTCTTTTGCTTATGCTGACAATAAATTCACGAAAAACACGAAATTTGTCATCTCAGAAAGCGGTACGATTATTTCTGTTCCGATGACGGACTTGCAATCCGGAACGTATTTCAGACAGCGATTTACCGGTATAAGCAAGGATTTCCAGTCCTATTTCACCAATCCGGAATCCATTACCAATATGGATGCAATTGCGAATACGGCATACGCTTCAGGAACCTATCCTGCTGATGTATGGGGCGATACTACCAAAGATGAAAACAACACAAACCTGTTGATGACAAAAGTCGTTAATACGACAGATGCGCCCATTACTCTGGATTTCGCGTATCAGTTCCGCAACAGCGCTTATCTGGCGATTACCGATTCCAAAGGGAACAGAACCGTTGTTATGAACTGGGTAGACTCCGCTGCTCATACAGTTGACGGGGCGTCTTATGAATTTGCAACCAGTTCCGGTTCATATACTTTTGAACCGGGTGAAACCTATACGATTGAAGAGCGTTTGTTCCGTTTTAATAGAACCATCGGAGCCAACGGCGGCGGGGTCAACGGATTTGCTGGAACGCTCGTCGGCATGGGCGCTAAAGTCCAAGGGACGGACGGCGAGTATCTGCCGCTCAATTTCAACGGCGACAACTGGATCTTCTCCGACGGCAGCTTTACAACCAGTTCTGACGCCAGCTTCGTAGCGTCAAACGTTGCTATCAACTCTGGCGCATCGTTAACGTTCAATACGCAAAACAACAACTTTGACGTTTATTCTACGTTCAGCGGAGCGGGAACGTTAATCGTCGACCCGAACGAGGGCGTAACGCATACGTACTCCGGCAATATCGGCGGTTCGCTCTCTCTGACTAAATACGGCGACGGCGTTTTGGTTCTCGACAGCGCCAACGACATGTCTGGAACCGTTAACGTTCAAGCGGGAGAAGTCGTTTACGCTCAGGCAGGCGCCATGAATCTTGTTTCAGGCGTAACAATTGCTCAAGACGCTCAATTGACCGTCAATCTGCCCGCTTCCGACGGAGCCGCCGGAGTCAGCGGCGTCGTTCAAAATAACGGGACAATTACAGTTGCCAACGGACGTTTCAGAACGTGGGGCGTTTCCGGAGAAGGAACCATTGTCATGGACGGAGGAACGCTCATGAACCTCGGCAGTACCGTCGACGGAACCAATTACGCAGAAACAATTATCGACAACGCGATTGTTATTGAAGAAGGCAAGACGGGAACGTTCAACGTTGGTTGGGCGAAAAACACTTATCCAGATTCTAAACTTCAGCTTGATGGATCGCTTTCCGGCGCAGGAGATTTTGTCCTTGAAACCAATCATGACGCGCCCACGGCGTTGTCTCAAATTGCCCCGTTAGTTCCTAATTTCTCGTCTTCTGACTTTACCGGAAACGTTATTACCAACAGCGGCTACAATATGCTTGTCATGGGTAAGGAAAACGCTTTCGGAGAATCCGTCGGAACGCTGCAAGACAATGGCTGGGTTGATATTAACGGCTATAATCAAACCTTCGCCGGTTTGACGGGAACGGGAAATCTGATTAACAGGGGTTCCGCCGATGCAACGTTTACGCTCAACGTTCCAGAGGGAGAAACCTCTAAATTCGAAGGCGTCGTTTACGGCATTGCCAGCCAGTCGGACGGCAAGTCTTATCAAAACATCTCCTTTGTCAAATCGGGAGCGGGAACGGCTCAGTTTGACGCTGGCGCAAACGAACTGTCCGTGAAGGAATTCCTTGTCGCCGGCGGTCGTCTGGACGTTAAAGAATATCTCAGCGGCAATATTGAGGTTGCTGGCGGCATATTCTCCCCCGGCAATTCCATTGGAACGCTCAATCAGACGGGGGACTTTACCCTTAACGGCGGAACGCTGTTGATGGAAGTCGGCGGTACGACAGCTGCCGACAGCGACCAGCTCATTATCAACGGCAATTTGAATCTTACAGACGGTTCTATTCTGCTGGATTTCATCAGCGGTATGGCTCCTAACACTGAATTTGAAGTCGTTTTAGATGCTGACAACAGCGACTCTCTCGATGTGTTGAGTTTTGTCAATTCATATTATTTTTCTGACTTGACCTATGCAATCAACGCAAACGGCTTATGGGCGATTTCCGGCAAGGTTGACTCCAACGCCGTTCCGGAACCGTCGACGTGGGCGCTGCTCATTCTCGGCGCTACCGGGTTGATGTACTGGCGGAAAAGAAAATAACAGGCGAGCCGGGGTGCGTAAGCCCCCGGAAAATGAAAGGCGGTAATGAAGTTCGCTTTAGCGAACGGAATTACGCAGTTCGCCGAAGGCGAACCAAAACGCCAGAATTACGATATCGTTAGAGTTTACCATCTGTTGAAAGGCGGTAACGGAATTCGCGAAGCGAACGTAGTTACGCTTTGTTCGAAGGGTGAAATACCGTAATGCGTAGCCGGAAACCTTCTCTGGATGTAGGTAAGTCCCCTTACCTACAACTTGACGGCGAAAGCCGTCAAGGAAACGCGGAAGCTTCCAAATATTTCTTGAACGCGGAAAGCTGCTCCGTCTCGCTGGTTCGCGGGCGTCTTCGCCCGCCGAAGACCCGCTGACTCCCTCCGCCGCAGCCGAAAACCTTTCTGGATCGCGAGCAAAGCTCGCCATACCTATCATAAACCCTATCTATTTTTACTATAATCTCAAAATTTTTCACTTTTTTTCTAAAATTTTCCCATTTAGCGCTTCACGATTGACAATTTGAGTGTATAATATTATTAATGTAAATAAGCGACTATACATTTTGCCCCGGGCGTACCGCCGCAAAAGTCGTTTCAATAACCATTTACCAGTTTTACCCACTAGAAGGAGTAAAATAATGGCGAATTCTAAAGACTGTTCATTCCTCCCCCCCCCCCGCATTTTAACATTCGGCGGGTTAGTTTTTCTTTTAATGTTTTTTTTCTTTATCTCCGCCAGCTCTCAAGCGGAAGTTGTCGTTAACGGTACGACTTTTTCCGGTAGCGGTACGTATGATCAAGCCGTCAATTCTACTTCAGATCTAACGGTTACACCAGATGACGGAGCAA
Source organism: Thermoguttaceae bacterium (assembly GCA_045651945.1). GTDB lineage: Bacteria > Planctomycetota > Planctomycetia > Pirellulales > Thermoguttaceae > RUG11551. Next base: position 4,384 of record JAZRTH010000687.1, on the reverse strand, counting down.
CTATAACGTTTGCCAACAACATCGTTACCACAGGTACATTTACGCTATCGAAAGGAAACTCAAGCGTTGTTTTTAATGGCAACAATAATTCAGTTTCAAGATTGATCACTGAATGCAGCTCTGTGGATAATAATGCCAAATTTATTATCAATGGCAATCTGACTATTACCGACAATATAGACAGTTTATATTTAACGCATTCTGGAGGAACATCTCACCTCTATATCAATCCAGGAGCCACATTAACCGCAGCTGGAGCGATTAGTATCAATACAGCAAATAACTCACAGGGTATTGTACACCAGTTAGGCGGTACCGTCAATTTTAATACAGCAAATCGATATTTTCGCATCGGTCATTTTAATAATAAAAATTATACCTCACAGTATAATATTTCTGGCGGGACTCTTAATGTTCCCAACATTTCAACCAGCGTAGGTCATAATGCAAATGGCGAACTAAATATTTTAGATGGCGTTGCAAACCTGAAAGGATTAATTCTTTCAGAAGGAAATGCAAAAGGTTTCCTTAACCTTTTCGGCGGTGAATTGAAGATAGGTTCCAATGGCGTTTCAATGCCAAGCGGTAAAGAAACTCCTTCTGTCAATTTAGGTCAAGGAACTATTACAGCAGCAGAATCCCATACTTGGGCTTCAGATATCCCGATTACACTGACAGGTCGCTCCTCTGATGGCGTGATTTACAATCAGCACGGCATTTTAGAAACTGCGGGTTCTGACGTTCCCGGCGGTGTTACTATTTTTAACACAGACGAAAACAAAACTATTACGATTTCCGGCGTCATTTCCGGCGTAGGCGCTTTAACCAAAACCGGAACGGGAACGTTGACGTTATCTCAAGCTCCTGCTTATACCGGTAATACAACGATTGAATCTGGAACGCTGGCATTGACTGAGGGCGGTACGCTGAACAACCTTTCCGGCGGAAGCGACAGTAATCCCGTAACGCTGGAAGCGACAGGTAAAGCTCTGACGCTCAACAATACCGAAATGACCAAGTTTATCGGGTCGATTACAGCGTCAAGCGTTACGGTAAACGCTGCCGACGTTGCGCCATTTCAAATCTACACAGCCGCAAATGGTTTAGTAGACGCAGGCAGCTTTGTTGTTTCCTCCGGTCGAGTTGACGTAAAAGGCTACATGAAAGGCGCCGTTGAGGTAGGAGAAAACGCAACGTTCTCGCCGGGCAATTCCGTTGGAAACGTTAGTATTGACGGAGATTTCACGCTTAATGGAGATCTGTTGATTGAAGTTGACGCAACCGGCGCTGACACGCTTGTATGCGATGGTTTCGCGTTAAATGGCGGTACAGCTATATTGAATTGGCAAGACGACGAAATTCCGTTTTTTGCGACGTGCGATCTTATTACATCAACTTCGGACTTAAGCGATGTATACGCTAATCTTGGAGAAAATTTAGATTTTTCAACCAGTCCCAGAGTTGAGCAACTCTTTAACGATGGATACATAACCTTGGCGCTTGCTGGCGATAACAACAATATCATCAGGCTGTCCATTGACCGCAACGCCGTTCCAGAACCGTCTACCTGGGCGCTGCTGATTCTCGGCGCTGCCGGGTTGATGTACTGGCGGAAACGCAAATAATTCGGAATGCGGAATTCGGAATTACGCAAAGCGTAGGCGAGCCGGGAACGTGAGTTCCCGGGTGTGAAACGTAGTGCGAGAGCAACAACTCTCGCTTTTTTGTTAATCTTCAATCTCCGTTCAGTCTGGATCGCGGGTTGCTTCCCCCCCCTGATCTTGCCTCAATTGCTAATTGCTAATTGCAAATTGCTAATTCTTCCCCTTTATCTGCTCTGGACAATCGATGAACTTTATGGTAAAATATACCATATAAGAAAAGGGCGAATTGTCGTAAAATTCGTCAGTTTGAAAATTGTTCATCTTTTGGGCGAACGCCCTGTCTGATCATGGCAAAACGTGATTACATCCCCATAGCCGACGCCCGTCCTCCGTTTTATATTGGGGTCGATCTCGGCGGTACGAATACGAAAATCGGTCTTGTTGACGACTGCGGACATCCGTTGTCGTGGGGGGAAACGCCTACGTGTTCCAACGCGGGGCCGGAAGACGTTGTCGAACGAATCAGCGACGCGATTCATAAACTCATCTCCAACGCGGGGCTGAAGCCGTCGGAGATCGCCCGAGTCGGTTTGGGCGCGCCGGGCATTCTCGATTTCGCCGCTGGCAAGATGGTCAATCCAACCAACTTCCCCGGCTGGAACGGGTTCCCGATTCGCGATACGTTGGCGAAACAGTCCGGCTTGCCGGTTTCGTTTGTCAACGACGCCTCTGCCGCCGCCTACGGAGAGTTCTGGGTCGGGTCCGGACGTCTGTTCCATTCGATGGTTATGCTCACGCTGGGCACCGGCGTCGGCTGCGGAATTATCGTCGGCGACCTGATTATCGAGGGCGAAAACGGGCACGGAACCGAGTGCGGGCACATTCTCATCGATTCCTCTGAAAACGCTCGAAAATGCTCGTGCGGACAGCTGGGGCACCTGGAAGCGTACGCGTCCGCCACAGCCGTTATTCAGCGAACCAAAGACATCCTCAAAACGAACGAGCCGACCACGCTCAGAAAACGCGTTCGCGCCGGCGAAGAGGTTACTCCGCTGCTGGTCGCTCAGGAGGCGGAAAAAGGCGACGCCGTCGCCATGAGAATTGTTATGGACACCGCCCGATACGTCGCCTTGGGTCTGATTTCCCTCATGCACACGATTGACCCCAGCGGGATTCTTATCGGCGGAAGCATGACGTTTCAGCTGGAAAACTCGACCTTGGGCGAACAGTTCATCCAACGAATTCGGGAAGAGGTCTGCTGCAGAACGTTCCCGACTCTGGCGGAAAACACGGTTATTGAATTCGCCTCGCTCGGATCGGACGCCGGGTATCTCGGCGCGGCGGGAATCGCTCGACTGGAATACCAGAGACGCAAAGGACCGTCCGCCACGCGCCAGGCGATGAGAAAGTCCAGGGATTTGGTGGGGATGTAAATTGGCAGTCGAGATTAGCGAGAAGATTGGAAGGCGGTAACGAAGCGACCAACGGGAGCGGAGTTACGCAGTTCGCCGAAGGCGAACCAAAAAGCTCGCACTCGACGTTACGTTCGCCTGACGGCGAATGCGTAATTCCGTTCGTTTCACTCACTCCATTACCGCCTTTCATTCCTCCTAACTCAAAACACGTATTTTAACACGAAAATGATCATAACCATCGACGGCCCTGCCGGGACAGGGAAAAGCACAGTCGCCAAGCGGCTGGCAAAGGATTTAGGGTTTACCTATTTGGATACGGGGGCAATGTATCGCGCCTGCGCCTTATGGGGACAGAAACAGGGAGTCGACTGGGACAATCCAGACGAGCTGACGGACGCCGTCAAACGCATTCCTCTGCGGATGGAAAACGACTGCGGCAGCCAGATAATCTATCTGGGGTCGGAAGACGTTACCGATCAGGTTAGAACTCCCGAGGTTACTGCTATTACCAAATTCGCCGCCAACAACCCGGACGTTCGCGCTTTGATGGTTGCGCTGCAACAGGATTTCGGAAACCGTCAGAACCTTGTAACAGAAGGACGCGATCAGGGAACAGTGGTCTTTCCCCGCGCCGAGCTGAAAATTTACCTTCTCGCCCGGGCGGAAACCCGCGCCCAGCGCCGATTCAAGGAACTTCAGGAAAAAGGCGAATCGGCGGACTTCCAAAGCGTTTTAGAATCCATTTTGGAACGCGACCGATTAGACGAATCCCGCGCCGTCGGTCCGCTTAAACCCGCCCCGGACGCCATTTTCGTTCATACCGACGATTTGAATGTTGAACAGGTCGTTGAGAAGATAAAGTCCCTTATTAAAAACGATTAATGAAAGGCGGTAATGAAGTGAGCGTTAGCGAACGGAATTACGCATTCGCCGTCAGGCGAACAAAAACGTCGGGTTCAGGCTTTTGGGTTCGCCTTCGGCGAACTGCGTAACTACGCTCCTGTTAGTCGCTTCGTTACCGCCTTCCAATCCTTTGCTAATCCCTACATTAACCATGCCAATACCAGAAACAGTACGCTTTGAAGGCGGCATTGACGGTCGCCTGTTTATGATAGATCAAACGCTCCTTCCGCAGGAGTTTACGGAAATTCCCTGCCCGACGGTCGAAGTCGTCTGGGAAGCGATTAAAAAGCTTCGCGTTCGCGGCGCGCCCGCTATTGGGATTGCCGCCGGGTTCGGCGTCGTAGTTGGAGTTCAGCCCGCGCTGGATAAATCGCGAGCGGAGTTCGACGCTCGTCTGGCGGAAGTAATCGACTATCTGGCGACCAGCCGCCCAACGGCGGTCAATCTGTTTTGGGCGTTAGA
>JAZRTH010000686.1:0-1408 GCA_045651945.1 Thermoguttaceae bacterium | reverse complement strand
CGACGTCTGCTTTCCAATGATTGTTGTCGTGAGCAACGTTGAAGTTGTTTAGGACGAAATCTGCGTATTTTCTGTCTTCTTCGAGGTCGAAGGTCTTGCCGTCGTAGCTCTCAATAATCTGATTTAAGTCGCTCAGAGCGTCAGCGCAGGACGTCTCAAAAACGACGAATTGGACGGTCGCGCTTTCAACGGCAACGCCTTGGTTGGTTCGGGCGGCGACGCTCTGGTTTTTTACGTGAAACACAGCGCGGGGCAAACGTTCGTACGGACTGTAGGCGTAGGTTAAGAAGTCAGACGGGATTCGTTTTTCCAACGTGGAACAGGTTTTCCAGACGTCGTGGATTGTTTGTTGTAAAGTCATGATTTGGAGTGCGACGGCTTGCCGTCGCTTTTACAGGGTAACTCTGAAAATTACCAAAAATGTATTTCGTGCCAGTAACGCAAGAACAATTTTTATTAATTTCTTTTACGAGTGAATGGATTCTTCCCACGTTATCGGCACGAATAAATAATATCGACGTACGCGATGGTCTGGTTATGAAAGCGACGGCAAGGCGCTGGTCCGCACGGGCGAGTGGATGAGGTTATGCCTCCGAAAAAGTGTTTTCGGCGCTAACCACTTCCACTCAGGAACCGACCTTGTCGGCGTCGCACTCCATATCCCGTTGCGCGATTATTCTCAGCGCAGGGCGGGTTTGGGTAATGGGGAACAGGTCGGTCGGTTTGTAAATGGATCCGTCCGCGAGTCGGATGCGCTGTTTGGCGTCAATGTGAATAGAAGCGTCGGCAAAGACGATTTCGATTCGTTCTTCCGGAACGTCTGGCAGCTGTCGATGTGACGAGACGGGAACGCGGATAATCCGGACGGAAACGCCTGTTGCGTCTGCTTGATATTTCTGCAAGTACGGCGCGCCGTTGTCGTCGGTCTGATAAATCGGCGTGATGATATCGACCCACTCGTCCAGCCGCGGCGAGAGGTCAATGCGCTGCGCTTTGTAGACGACGCGCCTGATTCGCTCTTTGATTTCGATGGAAACGATTCGCCATTGCTGATCGTGGCAATCAATGATAATATCATTGATTGAGGGAGTAGGGAGTAGGGAGTAGGGAGTAGTATTTAAATTCGCCGCAGGCGAATTACTATTTCCTATTCCCCATTCCCTATTCCCTAACTGCGCCACTGGACAGTTCCATTCGCGTTCCAGGATCGTTGCGCCTTGTGGGGATTCGGACGGCGTCTTGTTGGCTTTTATCGTTTGACCGACGCTGTTGGGAACGGTCAAAAGCGAGCCGGAGTCGGGCTGATAAATATAAATCGTTTCCGCGCCGTCGACAACAACGGATAAATCGTCTGCAAGTTGGGGAGTGAAGTTGGTGATGTTCATGATAGGGAAGCTGCTAGCTATTA
>JAZRTH010000685.1:0-2899 GCA_045651945.1 Thermoguttaceae bacterium | reverse complement strand
ATTACGCAAGCGACATACAAAAAACTCTCGCAACCTTAAACTCATTATGAAAATGCGCGTCATTTTACTGTTATCGTTTATTTGCATTCCCTGGACGCTGTTTGCTCAGGAGGTTAAACCTCAAATAACAGAAAACAGCATTGTTCGGTTGTCTTGTATTGAAGTCGATCCGGCTCAACTGACAGAATATTGCCGTTTTGCAGAAGAATGCGGCAGAACGTCCATGGCAAAAGAGCCGGGCGTTTTGCTGATGTATTCCATGTCCGACAAACGCCAGCCCAACAAGATTACCATTTTGGAAATTTACGCTGACCGCGCTGCGTATGAAAGTCATATCAAAACGCCGCATTTTCAGAAGTATAAACAGGGAACCATTAAAATGGTTCTGAAACTGGAACTATTGGATCAAACGCCGCTGATTCCAGACATGAAAATGAAATAAGGCTCTTTCAACAAGTTGGCGCGCGGCGATGAGGCGCCTTTTTGTGACGGATAACTCTGTTCAGCCCGGTTCGCGGGCGTGTCGCCCGCCGAAGTTATTCTGCCGCAAAGAAATGGAAGACTGTAATGAAGTGAACGTCAGCGAACGGAATTTCGCTTAGACGAGCCACGGGTGTAAACCCGCGGGCATGAGCGGAGCGAATGTGCGTGTCGGGGTGCGGCGCCTTGGCGCCGCTTTTTCCTTGACAGCTTGCCGTTAAGATCGTTGCATTTCCTGTTGCGGACTTCGTCCGCGATCCAGTATGGTTACTGGCGGCGTTGCAGGTCTTGACGATTTCTTTTCTCTACGTATAATAAATAGATGAGAGCAGGCGTTTTGCCGCTTTCGTATAGTCTTAACGATTACCGTCTGTTTTGCATTTAGAAAGGAAAAATCATGAACTTCCTCAAAGGGCTTTTTGTCGTCTTGACCGTTGCTCTGCTGTCCGGAACTGCGGCGGCAGCGGATAAAGCTATTGTTATTTATTTCTCCCACGCCGGCGAGGACAACGGCGTTGGATACGTCCAGGAAGGCAACACGGCAAAAGTCGCCAAGACGATTGCCCGACGGGTCAACGCGGATCTTTATGAAATCAAAGAAGCCAGACCGTACTCGCCAAAATTTGAAGCGTGCGTCGGTCAGGCGAAAGAAGAACAGCGGCGCAACGCCCGCCCGGCGATTGCGGGACGGCTGCCGGACTTGTCCTCCTACAAGGTTATCTTTATCGGATATCCAATCTGGTTTGGCGACTGCCCGATGATTATCTATTCGTTCCTCGAGAAGGAGAACCTCAACGGCAAGATTATCATCCCGTTCTGCACGCACGAAGGGTCTGGACTGGGCAAAACACCTCAGAATTTGCAGAGACGCTTCCCCCGGGCGAAAGTCGTCCAGAAAGGCTTGGCGATTAAAGGCTCAATCGCCCAAAGAGACCCCCGAATGACAGCGAAAGCCGTTGAAATGTGGCTCAAAGCGCTTAAGATTGTTAAATAGGCAATAGGCAGTAGGCAGTAGTTGTCGAGGCAATAGGCAGTAGGCAGTAGTGACATAATTTCTCAACATACCCCAATCACATGAAAATTAAAGTATTATTATTTTCGTTAGTTGTTGCTGTTCCGCTGGCGCTGTACGCCAATGCGTCGACGGATCTGGATGTAACGGTCGTTAAACTGGCTCAGCAGAGCGTTGAGGCGCAGCCGGGCGTCGTTGAACTGGAAACCCCAGCCGGGAAAATAATCGGCTGTCAGGAAAACGAACTTCGCATCTTTCGCGGGATTCCTTATGCGGAACCCCCTGTCGGAGAGCGTCGCTTCGCCCCGCCGGTTCCCAAGGCTCGTTGGGACGCTCCTCGCGATTGCCGCCGATACTCGTCGTGGTTTGCTCAATACAAATTTCCTGAAATAATTCCATCGTCTTCAGAGGAGGCGCTGACCCTTAACGTCTGGACGCCTGCAAAGTCTGTGGAAGACAAACTGCCGGTTTACGTCTATATTCACGGCGGCGGATACAGCGCAGGAAGCGCAAATAACAAATTGATTGAAGGAAGCGCTCTGGCAAAACGCGGCATCGTTGTCGTTACAGTAAATTATCGATTGGGCTTTCTAGGATTTCACGCGTCGCAAACGACGTTAGATGCCTACGGCACGACGGGAAACTGGGGCTTGCTGGATCAGATCGAAGCCCTCAAGTGGGTACAGAAAAACATTGCGTCGTTTGGCGGCGACCCGAATCACGTAACCATCGGGGGCGAATCGGCAGGCTCGTTTTCCGTCAGCGCGTTGATTATCTCCCCGCTGGCGAAAGGGCTTTTCTCTCAGGCGATTATGGAAAGCGGCTGTATTCTGTCGATTCCCAGCGCAGCTGTTTTCAGCCGCGGCGAGCTGAAAAAGTCCATCCTGTTAGGTTCTCAATATCTGAATCTTCTCGGCGCGGACGATTCGCCTGAAGGTCTGGCGTACGCGCGGGCGATTCCCGCTGACGACTTTGTAGGCACGACCAAATTTTCAATCCTGATGCTGACCGCCGCTAACGGAGCTGCTTTCTGGCCGGTGTACGACGGTTGCGTTTTGCCTGTCAGCCCCGTCAAAGCGTTAGCCAACGGGGAATTCAACCGCGTCAAATTGATGGTGGGGTTCAACACCCACGAAGGTTCCGAATTCACCCCGTTAGACGTGAACGAACAGGACTACCGCTCCATGCTTCGCAACGTTTTCGGACGCAGCGCCGACAAGGCGATTCAACGCTATCCCGTTCCAGACGATAACGACCCGAACGCAGTTTTCAAGGCGTGTTCCCGTTTGTACGGCGCAGCGCTCATTTCAGCCACTCAGGTTCCCTTTGCCGACGCGTTGGCAAAACACGGCTGCCCGGTCTATTTTTATCGCTTTGACTTTCGCAACCCGACGGAGGCGCCCGACT
>JAZRTH010000684.1:0-5521 GCA_045651945.1 Thermoguttaceae bacterium | reverse complement strand
AGGAAAATCCCGTCTTTGCTCTGGCTGGCGCCGGATTTCTGCACCGGCAGACGGTATCGCTTGCCGTCAAAGGTTAGAAGAACGGACAGGTCGTCAATTTTGAACAGCGATTCCTGAATTGGCTCCAGCGCGACCATGCTTTCGACCTTCTCGATTCTCGCCTTTTCGTTTTCCGTCTCGCGAGTCAACGAGCCGTCCACGTTGAGATGATAAAGCCGTTTGGGCTGTTTGACGCCGTCGATTACCGGCTCCGGGACAACGCAAAGCCATCCGCCGTTGGTCGTACTCCACAGCGTAGACGGCGTCCAGGACGAGCTGGTTTCCATCGCCAAGCCATTGAAAATGGTCGACGGCGCGACGGAGCGGTCGTGTTTGTTTCTGTACTGAAATTCGACGGTTGCGTTCTCCAGATCGACGTTAGAAACGACGCGAATCCATTGAGCTGCCGGCGCGTCTGAGAAGTCAACAAACGCGGTTTGTGTAACAGAAACCGTCTTCCACTCTTCCCAGACGCCCGTTCCGTCTTTGTCGATTTCAAAGGCGATTTTTGCCGGGTTTTCTATAAACGCAGAGTGTTTATAATTTCCTTCTCCGTCGATCTCGCTAGACCACATCGCCGGCGTATCGACAGCAATCCAGGCGCATTTGTAGTCGAATCCGGCAAACAGATACGGGTCTGAAGGAACGCCCGCCTTGACCGGTTCTTCCTTCCAGACGGCTCCGCGCCCTAACGCCGGACCGAATTTGGTTATCTGTTTCTGGTCGATAAACCAGAGGTTGGAGTTCGACTGTCCCGGGGCTTTGAGGTTCCCTTTGAACGGGGATTTGTTGAGGAACTCGCTCTTTGCGGAATCGTCGCAGCCGCAGACGATTTTCCCGTTCCAGAAGCAGAAATCGCCGACGACTTTCAAGTACGACGACAGCGGCTTGATTCCCGCGGACGAATTTCGTTTGAACGTTTTCGGGAAGTTCCAGAACATGCCGTGCATCGTCATGAGCAACCCGCCGTCTGGAAGTACGGATTTCCCGTTGTCGGCGACTTCGCGAATCCGCGGCCATTCGGTATTCCAGCCGTGCGCTCCGTCGTAACAGTGCGACGCCTTGGGAAGCCGGTACGCCGTCCAGACGCCGCCGTCGAGAAGCATGAGAATAACAGAGCGGTCGTCCCAGCCGACAGCCCAAATCGGGTCGGTTTCCGGGTTGTTGGAACCGTAGATGCCGTTAGGCCCGGTAACTTCGGTAAACTGGTTTCGGCGAACGAGCGTCCAGTTGTCTTTGCCCGTTCCCTTGCCGTCCCACGATCCCAGCGCGCCGGACGGCGTCGTCGGGTCAACTCGCGCCTGCGAGGAGTTCTCCCCGTTGTTGGCGTAAACGACAACGCCCTGTCCGGAATAGAAGCCCTTGCCGTGATAGCCGGGCAGGATGTCAACGTAGCCCTCGCGTTTGCGGTTGGAATCCTGATAGAGTTCCGTAACAGACAGCGTGTTGACGTCGACTTCGTACATGCCCTCTTCCATGGTCGCGAAATAGACTTTGCCGGACGGGTCTGTCAGATGTCGGGCGGTTCCTGTCAGCCGCCCTGGCATGACGTCGGACTTAACAACGCGAACGTTGCGGTCGGCGTCTATAAAATACGGACCGATAATAAGCTGATTGGACTCTTTGTGAATCATGCGGTTGGCGTGCGTCCCGCCGAAGGACTCGGGTCGAATCGTCTGATTGAGGTTGTCGTCAATTTCGTAGAGTTTGTCTGAACTCCCGTACGGCAGATGAGGTCCGTAGGAAATCGTCCAGAGTTTTCCCGCCCACGGAACAACCGCGCCGGTTCCGCATTCGCCCTCGTTATTGAACTGCGCCAGATGCGGATAAATTCCGCTGAATTCCAACGGTTTGGAGCTGCCAGCCGACGCCGTTTCCTGCGACCAGCCGACGCACGCCGCCGACGCGAAAGCTCCGACAGTCAAACAAAACGTTCTGCGATTGATTGATTTCATATATGTCCTTTCAAATTATTATATTTTTTCGTATGTTACAGAATGAAAAGGGAGTAGAAAAACTCTACTCCCTATTCCCTACTCCCTACTGCCTTGAATAAGGTTCGCCTGACGGCGAACTGCGTAATTCCGCTCCCGGTGGTCGCTTCATTACCGCCTTCCATTTATTATTCTTCTATCAGACCGCTTTCGGGCGAGCCGCCGTTTCTCGTTCCCAGCGCCTTGTAAACGGCGACGTCCATATTTTCATTTAGGAAGGCAACGCTTCCGTCCGCCTTGGCGGAGTTGACGCCGTCTACGTGGTCGCTTCCCATGGGGAGATAGTTAAAAGGCACTTCGTCGGCGATGCGGTCGTATTTCTCGTTAATTTTATATTTGATAACTTTGAAAGCGTACATGCCGCGGTTTTCGTTAGCGCCCAAGACCCACGGACGGACGTTTCCCGCCTGGGTGGAATACGCGCCTTTAGAGTCTTTCTGGATGTATTCGCTGACTAAAAGCGTGTTGCTTAAACCGTCTGGAACCATGCTGACCTTGACCGCTTTCATCCAGCCGAACATGCCGTTGTCTGGCAACTCCCCGTACGTTCCACCAGAAACTGTTGGCGACACAATATACGGTTCCCCCTCTTTAGCGGCGAGTTCTTCTGAAGTGCGAATCACGCCGCCGACGCCGTTGTACGTCCACAGAGCGCCGTACTTGTAGTAGATTTCTTCTGTGCAAATAATATCCCGCTGATAGGACGGACAGTAATACATGGGAATAACTGTTGTCAGCGCGATTGGACGCGGGTTCTGATAATACATTTGCTTAGAGGAATAGCTGAAGTCAATTGTATCGTAAAGCGTCTGTTGTTCGATGTATGGAAGAATAAAAACCGTAAAACAGTGATTGAAGGCGCCTTCTTCTTTGCCTTCGGAGTATTTTCTCATACCGGTTGCGGGAGGAAACGCCTCCATGTTAAAATTCGTATAGGCAAGACACGCCAAGGCGATCTGCTTGAGGTTGTTGGAGCATCTCATTCGACGAGCAGCTTCTCGAGCCGACTGCACCGCTGGCAAAAGCAACCCAACGAGAATGCCCAAAATCGCAATTACGACTAACAATTCTACCAGAGTGAATCCGTTCTTTCTATTCATGATTTTTACAAGGACGTAATGTTTAGAGTTCCGGTCGGGGGAACCGTTCCGACCGGGACGCTAAAACAGGAGTTTAATTATTCCCATGTAATAATATATTCGATTCTAAAGAGAATTACAAGGGGGAACAAGCGAATTTTGCAAATAATTTACAAATCTCTTGAAAAATTTTATTATTTAATATAAAAAAAGAGTGAGGCGTTTTTCCAACTCCTCACTCCTAACTCCTAACTTCTAACTCGTTTCCGTAAATATAGTACGATAACGCCAAGCGCCAACAGCGCCCATGTTGACGGTTCCGGAACAGCGTTGGCGTCGACTGTAGCGGAAAGTACGCCGGTTGTGGAATTGTATTCCAAATTCGTCAGGAACGATGGATAATCAAGTATCGCGTTGTCGAAAGCGTCAATGTCAATCGGAAGCTGAAAACTGAGCTGCTGATTGGGCGAAACAGACGTGCCAACTCCCATCGCCAGAGATAAAATCGACCCTTCTTCAAATGTCGTCGTTCCGGAAACCAGAAGCGAGTCCGTTCCCGTATTGTCGAATTCCATCAGAAGCGTGGCGCCGCTGTTGAGCGTGAAATCGCCAGTAATTTCCAGCGACCCGACCGAGTTGCCGGGCGAGAAAATCACTGTGGAATTATCGGCGTCATCAAGACCGACTTCCAAAGCGCCGGTAAAGTATTCTTTCATATCCAGACGTCCAGAGGAAACGACCAGACTGTAGATGTCAACTGCGCCCTGAGCCGCATTGATCTGAAGCGTTCCTTCTCCCGTTTTAATGAGCTTACCACTGCCGGACATTGTGGAATTGATCAACGCCTGTTTGCCTTCGTCAACCTGAATGTTCGTTCCTTCTGCAGAGGTCAGATTGATATGGACGGCTTTCCACCAGATTGACTCAACGCCGGGGGCGGCTCCGGTGATAACCGTTCCTTTGCCAAGGTTGACTGTTGCGTTGACATTGTTGGTATGTGAACCGCCCTCTCGAGGATACGTAACGTTAACAACCGACAGCGTTCCATCGTCAAGCGTGAGAGTTGTGTCAACCGCGTAAGTTTTGTAATTTACGTTGCCAAACTGGACAAAATCAGTCGTTAAAGAACCTCCGTTGGTAATTGTAACGGCGCCTGTTGCGTTTGTTCCGCGACCGTGCATTGCAACGGCGTTTGCAGTTACGGTTCCGCCGTCAACGTTAAGCGTACCGGGCATCGTAACGCCGGGGAAAATCTCGTTAGCGGAAAGCGTCGCGTCTTTGTAGACGTTGAACGTACCGCTGCCAGAGGCTCCGTCGCGACCAAGTTTAACGGTGTCCGATACTACAATTTGTCCGTAGTTGTCGACAAGACCAGTTCCATTGGAACCGACTTGAATATCCTGACTTTTGAGATAGCCTCCTTTTTGGACGGTGATTGTTCCAGATTTCCCCGCGATCGCTGCAAGTTTAATGTTGACGGAGGAAGTAAAACGTCCGCCGTTTTCCACGAGAATGGAACCATTTCCATGTGAACCAACCGTAACGCTGCCTTTAGCGGTAACGCTGCCTCCGTTTTTAACGTCGACAAGACCTGTTCCATAGGAACCGACAAGCAGTTCTGTATTGCTCGTCAGAGAGCCGCCATCGTAGATGGTAATTGCACCCTGTGAACCGGTATGTTCCGCCAAACGAAGAAGAGCGCTTGAGGTCATCGTTCCGTAAATGTTGATAGAACCCTTTCCCCAATTGCCAACGTTGATTTCCTGACTGCCCGCAGCGTAGGTTGCCCCGCTGGCGATGTTGACCGTACCGACAGTAGAATTATCGCCAGTAGTTGCGTTTCCATCGCCGGCTATATACATTTTTAAATATTTCTTATTGTCGTCGTTCGTTTCTGTTTTAACGGAGCCGCTGTTGATATTGAGCGAACCGTTGCCGGTTTTCCCGACGAAAGAATAACCGCCGGCGAGAATCGTCATTGTTCCATTTGTCCCGCCGTAATAATTGACTGTGGAATTGGCTATATTTAAATATCCCGGACGAAGAGCGTTCCCATTGGGAGTAGTTTCAGAACCGAAATTGATTATACCCGCTGTTGTTTCGACGCCTGTACTGCTAATATTTCCCGTCAGGTTGAGCGTTGCCGCGCCAGACTTAATCAATCGTCCAGTTTTATTCCCGCCCGTCGCCGCATTGGAATAGTAATCGCTTTTAATATTTCGAGTAAAGTTGATCTCGCCAGAAGTTTGGGCGAATTCCAGCGTCGCGTACATGTCTGCGGCGGAAGACGTAACAGTAATTTCGCTGGTTGCCGAGCCAAGCGTTCCGTTGTCGGTAAGACGAATCGTTCCAGCCTCAATAGAAGTATTTTTTGAGTACGTATTAGCGGCTGAAAACACCAAAACGCCT
>JAZRTH010000683.1:0-11613 GCA_045651945.1 Thermoguttaceae bacterium | reverse complement strand
AGACGCCCCTGACTTGTACGCTGCCGCCGCTCGAATCGCCGCTCAGATTATACGTCAGACTCTGGAACGTCAAACCGGCTCGCCTCGACTGTACAATCTCAACATGCCCAATCGAACGATTCAGGCGTACCTGGACGGCGTTGAGCCGGAAATCGCCTTTGCGCCGATGGACAACCGCCTGTATGGAGAAAAACTCATTCGCGGTGAGAGTCCCTTCGGGCTGCCGTACTACTGGTGCGCCGCCAACGGGCTGCACGATCCGCCGGAATTTCGGTCTGATATTACAGAACTCAAAGAGGGAAAGATCGTACTCACCCCGCTGGACTACAACATGACGGATCGCGGATTTATGGATTCCATGACGCAATGGGGGCTGAAAGTTTCAACCGACGTCCCGCCCGCTGAACCCGACCCGGACAAAGAGTATCCGGACGTTTATTTGAAGAGAATGTAAATTGAGGCAGTAGACAGTAGTTTAATTCTCTACTACTGCCTACTGCCTACTGTCTATTGCCTAATAACAAAAATGCCAAACAAACTTTACGACAAGAACGGTTTCAAATTTGAATATCCGGACGACTGGACAATCGAATCGTACGACGACGGCGTCAGCGTTACGTCTCCGACGGAAATAACGTGGACGATTCGCCGCTTTCCCGCCCATACGGACGGACAGGAGTTCCTTCTGGAAGTCGCCGAGGCGCTAAAGGAGGAGTACAACTCCATCGACATCGTAAAGACGCAGGAGGAAATCAACCCCGGCGTTATTCTCGACACGTGGGAAATTGACTTCTACTGCCTCGACATCCCGTGCGTCGCCCGGGCGCAAACGCTCAAGACGCCGTTTGCCATTTATTTTCTTTACTCGCAGACGGACTCCGACGAACTCGACGATGTCGCCCCGATTATCGACGACATGCTCGACTCCTGGCTGGAACCCTTCCGCCAGTTCGACGCCAACGCCGGGCTGACAGAAAACGAAGAAGAATAAAAACGACCCATTGGCAACGAGCGATTGACGTCTTTTTGGCGTCCGCGCTCGCTGCCAATGATAGATGCTGGTTTTTCTCTATGTCAGTTATTTTAAGATTTTTTATTTTATAAGTCTATATAAATAAACGTCTTGTAAGTTGTCAATGATAGATATTGTTTTTCGAAATGATAGATATTGCTCTTGACATCGTTATTTTTTATATATAATTTAGCTATAGTTGTTTCTATAGATATTTTCCCCTGAAAAGGACTTTAGCCATGATTGCCAATTCAATGGAGAATGTGCCAACTCGAACGCCGATTAAACTTGTTGTGCCAAATTACGAATCCGATTTGACGGATTTGGTTATTAGTTTGAATTCGCTGCAAACTCAAGACCGCTGGGAAGGAACAACGCCGGAACCGCTTTTTAAGCAGTTCCAAACGGTTTTGTTCATGATCGAAAGCGTTGCAACCGCCAGAATTGAAGGCAACCATACAACCATTCTGGAATACATCAATTCCAAAATTGACAACAAACGTTCAAACAATTATGGCATCCGAGAAATCAATAATTTGTTAAGCGCCCTGAAATTTATCGAAGAGAACGGAAAAACCTATCCCCTGAATCGACTGTTTGTCAGTCAACTTCATAAAATAGTGATGGATGGAGTACCGCTGGACGAAGAGGGCGATCTTACCCCGGGCGAATACCGAAAAGAAAATGTTGCAATTATAAATTCAGAACATCGTCCGCCAGACGCGATTACAGTCAACGATTACATGGCTGATCTGTTTGATTTCGTTGCCAAGCCGGTTCAGATTCGTTATGAATTGCTTAAAACGGCGATTGCACATCATCGTTTTGTTTGGATTCACCCGTTTACCAACGGCAACGGACGAACAGCGCGGCTGTTTACGTATGCAATGCTGGTTCGGTCTGGCTTTGCCGTGGAATCTGGACGAATTGTCAATCCTGCAGCTGTGTTTTGTTCGACTCGTAAAGAATATTATAAATATCTTGAAGAGGCGGACAAATCCGTCAATACAGGTAACGATGAAGGAATGCTGCATTGGTGCGAATACATGCTTTCTGGCTTGAAAAAAGAAATGGACAATCTCAGTCGTTTGACAAATTATAATTTTGTCAAAAAGAATTTGCTCCATCCCATGCTAAAACAAGCCAAGATGAACGAAACGATTTCGGCAAATGAATATCGGCTTTTAGAGAATACGCTTGACAAGCAGCCGTTTCAAGCGGCAGACGTTAAAGACGTCTTTGCTGATCAAGGCATTAAAAACACTTCGTTATATACGACCAGAATCATTAAATCGTTACGAGAAAAAAATATGCTCGTTCCAACCGCTCCTAACGGACGATCGTATTATATACAGATGGATAATAACCCACTCTTGCGAGAACTCCTGTTTGCCATGGATGTCGCAGGTCTGATTCCAATCGATCCCAAATCGTAATTCCCATTGCAGAGTAACAAAAACAGGGAGCGGCTTTTATCCCCTTTGAGATGAAAAGCCGTTCCCTTATTGTTTGTCAAGTCAATTACCGCTTAGTTGTTCTTAATAAACACTTCCTGACCGGCATCGTTAAAGTAACGTATGTCGGCGTATTCCGGCGAGACGCCGAATCGGGAGCGAATTTGAACCTGAATGTCGCCGGTCTTTTCCAGCTCGATAATCTTGTCGCGCATCTTGTTGTTGAGGCAGTCCGCGACGGCGGTTTCCACTTCAACTTCGACGCTGCGAATGGCGTCCGCCTCGCTTGCCAGGATGAGCGTGCGGGGGACGTCCAGAGCCATGTTGTCTACCGACTTGACAGACCCGGTTCCGTGACAGTACGGGCATTCCTGGAACGTGGATCGACCGACGCTGGGGCGAATGCGCTGGCGGGTCATTTCAATCAAACCGAAGGGGCTGGTGCGAAGAATCTTCGTTTTCGCTCTATCGCGTTTGACAGCATCGCGCAAAGCGCGTTCGACGTCCCGGCGGTGCTTGTCTTTTCGCATGTCGATAAAGTCGTTGACAATGACGCCGCCCAGGTCGCGCAGACGCAGCTGGCGGGCGATTTCCTTCGCTGCCTGCAGGTTCATGCGGTATGCGGTTTCCTCTGCGTTGTCGTCCGCCCGGAAGTTGCCGCTGTTGACGTCGATGGCAACCAACGCTTCCGCCTGATCGATTACAATCGACCCGCCTTGCGGCAGCGGAACGATGCGCTTTTGAATCTTCTCAATTTCTTTATCGAGATTGAATTTGTGGAAAATCGGCTCTTTGCCTTCGTAAAGCTGAATTCGGTCGGCGCATTTCGGCATGACCTGCTGAACGAAATCGCGCGCCCGTTCGTATGCGGCGGGATCGTCAATAAGAACAGTGTCGAATTCCGTTGAGAAGATGTCGCGAATGGTGCGGATAATCATGTCCGACTCTTCGTAGATGGCAACCGGACCGGGAATGCGTTTGACGCGTTTGGCGATGTTCTTCCACAGACGCATTAAATACGTCATGTCGCGCGCCAGCTCTTTTTTCATTCTGTCTGCGCCAGCGGTGCGGACGATAAATCCAAGACCCTTGGGCGGATTGAGTTCCAGCATGACGTCACGCAGTTTGCGGCGGACTTCCTCGTCTTCGATTTTTCGGGAAACGCCGACGCGTTCCATGGCGGGCATGAGAACCAGATATCGACCGGGGATGCTGATGTACGTTGACAGCGTCGGACCTTTGGAGCCGAGACCTTCTTTGATAACCTGAACCAGAATCTCGTCGCCGCGGTGTAACACGTCCTGAATCGGCGGTTTAACGCGCGGTCTGGCGCCGGGGCGCTGATGACGTCCGGGGCGTTCTTCTTCGTACGGCGTTGACCCCTGCTTGAAATACGACGGCTCCAGATCGCTGATATGCAAAAAGCCGTTGCGTCCGACGCCGAAGTCAATAAACGCCGCCTGAATGCTCGGTTCGAGATTGACGACGACGCCTTTGTAGATGTTTCCGACGTAGTTGTCTGCGCCGGTATGTTCGATGTAAAGCTCTTCCAGAGTCCCGTCTTCGACAATCGCGATACGGCTTTCTTCCGGCTGAGAAACGTTGATAAGCATTTCCTGCTTCATGATAATATAACCCCTTTCATTGGGAATAAGTCGGCGAAAAGATCGACCCGAAAGAAACGAAGCTTCAAAAGACCTGACGCCTTACCGTCAGTGAGATGAGCAGGGGAGGGAGTAGGCAAGAGGCAGTAGGCAGTAGGCAGTAGTTTGCGCTTCGCGCCTTCTCGCAACTCGCTACTCGCAACTCTCAACTTCCAACGTAATCTCTTCCCTTGTTCCGCGAAGCAGAGGAGTCAGACCGGCGGCGGGACCGCTCGTTTCCGGGACTGGCGTCAAACCGGTTAAATTCAGGATGTCTTTGTACGTAACCGCGCCCTGAGTTTCGTCCGCCTTGAGTGTAAAGCAAAGGAAATCCTCTTTGAGTAGCGGGGCGTCTTCGGAATCGTCGTCTTGCTCCGATTCTGAAGGGCTGAACTGCGTTACAACGCTCATGTCCAAAACGGCGGACTGAACGTTTTTGTTCTCGCAGGTTAGCTGACCGGATTGAATTTGTGTGATTTTTCCCTGAACGTCCGACCGCATACCAGCCGGGATAGGGAATCGCCAGGTATAGGAAACGGGGCGGGCTTTTTTCCGTCCTGTTTCGGGAATCGTCTGAGCGGAGTGGAACCGCAACCCACTTGCGGAACAGGCATTTAAGGCATCCTGCAATTCGACCGGATTGTACTCAATCGCGGTTTCCAATTCCATGATTTCGTTCAGACCTTCCACGCCCAGCGGCAGCGCGCTGGGAAAACTGACTTTCGGCTTCGGATGAAATCCCTGACTCATGGCGACTTGAACTTTGGCGACTTTAAGCAGACGCAGCATGTAGTTCATCAAATCGCGATGACCCAGAAATCGCAAATCTCCGTCTTTTTGAAATCTCAATCGAATTCGATGACGAGTCTCGGGCGCTGAGGAATCGTTGTTCTGCCAGCTTTTTTTCTTTTTGTTTCCCATAGAACTCGTCCTGACGCCTGCGCCGTGCAGACGTCAGCTTGAAAAATGTGATTTATGTCAAGTTCAAGACGGCAAAAGGAAAACGTCTTTCCCCGTCCTGAACGGATACGTCTTTTTATTACAGTATATTATATATAAATTTACAATTTTGTAAATAGGGATATTAAAAGAAGTTTGTGGAGGGGAGAGACAAGGGATAGGCGAGCCGGGAACGTTAGTTCCCGGGTATAGCTTCAAGCATCTATTGCTAACAGGTTGGTTATTGGTCGTATACCCACGGGTTTACACCCGTGGCTCGCCTATTCCCTTTTAAAAAATCTCCACCCCTTGACTTTTGTCGTTACGTTTTGTACAATCAGCATTATAGAAACGTTTGGATTGGAGTGTCAAAGGGCGAATTATGATAAACCGAAAGAGTTTGATTTTTGCTATTATACTGACGCTGAGCGCTATTGCAACTCTCAACGCGGCGGAGAATTCTGCGCTGGAAAGAAGCGTTAGAGAAGCCGAGCTTGCTTTTGGCAAATCTGCCGTAGAGCATTTTGAACAGATGTTCCAGTCTGGCAAATTCGATTTCAAGACCTATGGATATCGCGACGTTACAGTTTTACATTACGCTGTCTTTATGAACGATCTGGAACGCGTTAAACTGCTAATCGACAAAGGCGCCGACGTCAACATCCAAAATGGCGACGGCAATAATGCGATATTCTATGCGGCGCTAAATAGCAATTTGGAAATGGTTCAATATCTCATTGAGAATGGCGCAGACATTACTATTACAAATAAGAGCAGGAAAGATTTCATTCACTACGCAGCTCGAAGCGGCAATTTGGAACTGGTTCAATGGCTTGTAAATCAAGGAATTAGCGTATCTGAGTATAATGGCGCATTGCATAATGCTGTGGCGAGCGGGAATTTGGAACTGGTTAAATGGCTTGTCGCGCATGGGGCGGACGTCAACAGTTATTTTTTAAATGATTCCGTTTTATCGTTTGCTGTCGATTGCAGTAACATGGATATAATACGTTATCTTGTCGAACAGGAGGGTGTAGACGTCAATGCTTCAACTCACAAAAGAATTTACTACCCGGCTCTGGAACACGCTGTTAAGCACAACAATTTTGAATCCGTGAAATTTCTCGTCGAACATGGAGCCAACATCAACCCGCCTTACATATTGGGAACGTTCCCAACGCCCGGTTGGTATTATTTTCACAATGCCGATCCAGAGATCGTAGAATACCTTAGAGAGCGCGATACTGTTCTTAAAGGGCTTTCAATCGCGGTATGGCTGATAGTTCTGGCGGCGTTGATGACAATCGTCTATTTCGTCTACAGAATCATTCGACCTAAAAAGCCCGTCGAGATTAAATAGTCGCGGCGCTGTTTTTAACCTCAATGACATTTTATGAAATTTCTCCGTATAAATAGCGTTTAGTCCTTGACTTTTCCTGTTACGTTCTGTAGAATCAACAATATGAAAATTGCCCAGATAATAAATCCTTTTCAACGGGACGCTGAATTATGATAAACGAAAAGAGTTTGATTTTTGTTTTTGTACTGTCGCTGATTGTTTCTATACCCCTCAACGCAGCAGAGAATTCTCCGATAAAAAGAAACATTGAAGACGCTCAACGCGCTTTTGGCAAATCGGCTGTAGATCGTTTTGAACAGATGTTTCGGTCTGGCAATTTCGATTTCAAGTCGTATGGACTCTATAAAGATTCGGTTTTGCATTACGCGGTATATATGAACAATCCGGATCGCGTCAAATTACTGTTAAAAAAAGGAATTAACGTCAACTATAACAATATCCAATATATTAAGCCTCTGGAAATTGCCGCTGACAACAATAATTTGGAAATAGTAAAATATCTGGTCGAGAACGGCGCGGACGTCAACGCTAAAGATGACATAGGCTGTACTGCGTTATTCCAGGCGGCTTTAGTCGGCAATAAGGAGATGGTTCAATATCTCGTCGACAAAGGCGCTGACATTACTGTTAAAACAAAATTCACTATTTTACATGCGGCAGCCCGAAGCGGAAATATAGAGCTAATCGAATGGCTCGTAGAAAAAGGATTAGACATTAACGATAAAAGCGATATTGGCAGTTCATGTTTATTCTTTGCCGCCCAAAGCGGGAATGTGGAAGCAGTCAAATGGTTTGCAGAAAAAGGGCTGGATATTCATGCCAAAGATTCTTATGATTACACACTGTTATATTATGCCGCGCGAAGCGGAAATATGGAGTTGGTTAAATGGGTAATAAATCAGGGAGAACAAGACGTTAAAAATCCTAAAGTTTTAAGCGGGGCGGTTAGCAGCGGAAATATAGAACTGGTTCAATGGCTTATCGAACAAGGAGCCGATCTGACCGACAGAGACGATTTATTGTACGTAGCGACTCAGCGAGGCGATATAAAACTGGTTGAATATCTTGTAAATCAAGGGGTTAGCGTACCGAATTCGGACGGCGCATTGCATGGCGCTGTTTTGAGCGGCAATTTGGAACTGGTTCAATGGCTTGTTGAACATGGGGCAGACGTCAATGGCGATTATTTTAACGATTCCGTTTTGGCGTATGCTGTCGATAGTAATTATCCAGAGATATTGCGTTATCTTGTCGAAGAAGCAGGAGTAGACGTCAATGATTTCATTAATAGAAAGATTGACTATACCGCTCTGGAAAAAGCTGTAAAGAACAACAATTTTGAATTCGTAAAATTCCTTGTCGAACATGGAGCCAACATCAACCCTCGCATTATTTTAGAATCTTATCCCCTTCCCTATTGGTATGCTCTGGGCAACGCCGATCCGGAAATTGTACAATACCTTAGAGAACGCGATAATTTGCTTAAAGCATTGGGCGTTTTGGCGCTGATAATTTTGGCGTTTAGCTTGTTTATTATCTATAAACTGCTGAGACGCAAGACTATTAGGGTCGAATAGATAAAGGCAGGGCTGTAAATCCCCAAACAAAAATCGCCGTCGAATTACTCTGACGGCGACTTTGATGTTTCTGTAAAACAGACGGCGAATTAGCCGAGAATCTGTTCGACAACGACTTTGGTATACTTCTGACGGTGTCCGTTGCGGCGTTTTGAGTCCTTGCGGCGACGGAATTTCTGGACGACCAGTTTGGGTCCTTTTTCGACGTTGAGAACCTTAACGACGACTTTCGCGCCTTCCAGAGCCGGTTTGCCAATCTTCAGTCCTTCGTCTGTGCGGATAGCCAGAACGTTGGTCAGATCGATTTTGTCGTCGGGATTGACGTTATCACGGTAATCAATGCAAAAGCGCAAACCTTCTTCAACTTTAAATTGACGTCCGCCGTCTTCAATAATTGCGTACATTGCGTTTTCCTCAAAAAACTTTATGGCGTTAAGCTTCGGCGCCCGATATTACTTGGGAGAAAATAACGTCCGACGCCCCAAATTATTAAAATTACATAGGCTGAAAACGGAGGGAATCGCTTTCAGTTCTGCATAATATAGCAGTTTTATCATAAATTACAAGGGAGTACAGGGGCGATTTCCCCAAAAATAATCCATTTTGACGTTGACTTTTCTCAAATAGATACTAAAATTACTGTCGAAATGCCAAATTTTGATTTCCTGACGAAGCCGGAAGTAGGCAGTAGGCAAGAGGCAGTAGGCAGTAGTAGTTCGCCTGAGGCGAACTCAATTCCTCCCTTCTCGCAACTCGCAACTCGCAACTCGGCGGCGAGGCGCCGCGCCCAGACCGCGCTACCGCGCGATTGCAAAGAATCGCTCCCGTTGGTCGCTTTGGATTCTCTCGCAACTCGCAACTCGCAACTCGCAACTGAGGAGGAGGACTCCCCGTGGGGAATCATTATCTCATTTCTATTTCATTTTATTGTTTTAATTACTCTGGCGTTGGTTCCGATTTACCATAAAACAACCATGTTTCCCGGCATATCGCTTGTGGCGACGCTCAATTCCTCGGAAGAGTCCCTGATTCCAGAAGACGACTTTGGAGACGTCGCGGTTAGTCAGGCGGGCGGAATGCAGTCTGACGAAAGCGCCGCGCTGCTGCAAGAGGACGCAGTTCCGGAAACGGAATCGGAGAATCCCGCCGCTGAACTGGACGACGTCAAACCCGTTGAGATGGAGGCGGACGACACGACCCGAAAGGTGGAACTGCAAGACGTTCTGTCAGCGTACGATTCGGAAAATCCGGATTCCGGAGAAACGGCGGCGGGCGCCAATCAGCAGGCGAACGAAATCATCCAGATGGGGAAAAACCGCGAGGGTTTGGAAGCGGGTCAGACGGACGAGACGGTTGGCGGCGGCGTAAACGGACGCTCGAACGACGGGGTTCGACAGAAACTGCTCAAAGAGGGCGGCGGAAATCGCAACAGCGAACAGGCGGCGGACAGAGCGCTGGCGTGGATCGCGATGCACCAGTATCCAGACGGGTCGTGGCGTTTTTCGTTCGAGAAGCATCCCAACTGCCGCGGCGCGTGTAAAAATCCCGGCACGGAAACGTCCGACACCGGCGCAACGGCTCTGGCTTTGCTGGCGTTTATGGGAAAGGGAAACACCCACGTCAGCGGCGAGTACCAGCAAGCGGTCAAGCAGGGGTTTACGTATCTTGCCAGCAAGGGCGAGTTTAACGAACGGCGCGGCATGAACTTCCGGCGAGGATCTCAGCACGGGGGAATGTACGCTCACGCCATTTCGACCTTGGCGTTGTGCGAAATTTACGAACTGACCGAAGACAAGATGTTCCTGGAACCGATTCAGGAATGCGTCAATTATATTACGTACAATCAGGCTCCGACCAACGGCGGGTGGCGATACGAACCGGAAGAGCCGGGCGACACGACCATGACCGTCTGGATGTTGATGGCTCTGCGTTCCGCACAAAAGGCGGGGGCGACGGTTCCGCGGTCGACCTGGGCAAACGTCGGGAAGTTTCTGGATTCCGTTTCCTCTGACCATGGGGCGCTGTACGGCTACAAAGACAACTCGCCGCGGCGGTCGACCACGGCGGTGGGGCTGTTCGGCAGAATGTTTTCCGGCTGGCGAAGAACGGAAGACGCTCTCGACAAGGGAACGTCGTACCTCAACGACTGGGGGCCGTCCGACAAAGACGTCTATTACAACTACTACGCGACCTTGGTCTTGCGTCATTACGAAGGCCCGCGCTGGCGAACGTGGAACCCGAAAATGCGAGACTATCTTATTTCCACTCAGGCGCAGACCGGGCACGAGTCCGGGAGCTGGTTCTTCCCCGGCGAGCATAACGACGCCGGCGGTCGTCTGTATGTAACGGCTCTATGCGCCATGACGCTTCAAGTCTATTATCGATACATGCCTCTGTACCGTCCGGAAACGTTCTATCAGGACGCGTCGGATTAAGTTGCGAGTTGCGAGTTGCGAGTTGCGAGAATCGCCGCTTGCGTACTACTGCCTCTTGCCTACTGCCTACTTACTCTTTCAACTCTTCCCCTTCCGAGCGCGCAATATAGACGGCGCAACAGGTGTCGCCGTAGATGTTGACGGTGGTTCGGGTCATGTCGAGAATGCGGTCAATGGCGAGGATAACGCCCAATCCTTCCAGCGGAAGCCCAACGGCGCGAAGCGCAATGGCGGTCATGACGAAACTTGCCATCGGGATTCCTGCTGTGCCAGCAGCGGCAAGCATGACAAGCGTTACCATAATCGCCTGGTCTGATAGAGAAAGCGGCAGTCCGTACGCCTGCGAAAGAAAGATAACAATAACGCATTCGTACAGAGCCGTCCCGTTCATATTGAGCGTTGCTCCCAAGGGGATTACAAATCCAGACGTCTGACGGGAAACGCCGCAGTTCTTTTCCAGACATTCCATCGAAATCGGAATGGTCGCGTTGGACGTGGCTGTCGAGAATGCCGTCAGGAGGCTGGGAAGCATATTAATAATGTGTCGAATCGGATTGACTCTGGCAAAGACAATCAAAACAATCGACAGCGTTATAAAGAAATGGAATCCCATTCCTAAAAAGCTGGTTATCATAAACATGCCCAGGGAACTGGCGGCTTGAATCAGCTTGCCGGAATCGCCGGCGTATTTGGCGCACTGAACGGCAATGAGTCCAAAGACGCCAATCGGAGCCAGGCGAACAACCAGCAGCGTCATTTGCATCATCAGTTCAAAACACGACCGGAAAAAATGCTTGAGCGTTTGAGCGTTCGACGACGGTATGGAATGAATAAGACTTCCCGCCAGAAAGGCAAAAAAGATAACAGGAAGCATGTTGCCCTTCGCCATGTCCTCAACGACGTTGTTGGGAATCATATTCATCAACAGCTCGCCAAAAGACTTCTGCTGCTCTTTGATTTTCTGGACTTTCTCGGCAATTTCCTCTTTGTCGTCTGAATCGTCGTCCTCAATCTTTTGCTTATCCGAATCCTCCTTGTCTTTTACGACTGATTCCTTTATGTCGTCGGAATCATTCACAACCAATAGCTGAGCCTGATTGTCTTTGATGTTGGTCGGCATTTCCAGCCCAACGCCCGGACGAAGAACTGTTACAAAAACCATGCCGGTCAGAATCGCCAGAAACGTTGTGCCG
>JAZRTH010000682.1:0-5094 GCA_045651945.1 Thermoguttaceae bacterium | reverse complement strand
CGCGCTGACCGGGGGGACACCCACGCCGGAGACTACGCGCGTCGTACACATCGAACCAGGTCCGATCCCAACTTTAACGCAGTCCGCGCCAGCATTGATGAGATCACGCGTTGCCTCTTCCGTAACTACGTTGCCGGCAATGACGTCGATATCCCATCGTTTCTTGATTTCAGCGACCGTTTTGAGGACGTTGCTGCTGTGCCCGTGAGCGCTGTCAACAACCAAAACGTCTACGCCTTTCTCAAGGAGGGCTTCAATTCGATCAAAATCGTTGACTCCAACGGCGGCTCCCACTCTCAATCTGCCCAGCGAATCTTTGCAGGCGTTGGGGTAGGAACGGGTCATGTCAATGTCTTTAATCGTAATAAGTCCCGTCAATTTATTCTTTTCGTCAATCAGAAGAAGTTTCTCCACCTTTTTTTTCATTAAAATTTTTTCAGCTTCCTCAAGGGTTACATTTCCCGTAACCGTTACCAGGTTATTTTTCGTCATAACTTGACTAACCGGAATATCTTTCTCTTCCAGGAAGCGGAGGTCTCGCTTGGTGATAATCCCCTTCAGACAGCCGTTTTCGTCTACAATTGGAATGCCGGAGACGTTGCTGGACTCCATCATGCAGCGCGCCTGCTCGACCGTAGCGTTCTCGTGGAGCGTCGCCGGATTGACGATAATCCCGTTGGCAGAACGCTTTACCTTCTCCACCTCAGCGCATTGCGCCTCTATTGACAGATTTTTATGAATAATTCCAATTCCCCCCTCTCGCGCAAGGGCAACCGCCATGGCGGATTCCGTTACCGTGTCCATGGGCGAGCTGATGAACGGGATGTTGAGCTGGATTCGCTTGGTAAGATTGGTTTTTACGACAACGTCAGCTGGCACAATTTCGCTGTAAGCCGGTTCCAGAAGAACGTCGTCGAACGTAATGCACTGATATCTGATTTTATCCATGTTGTAGAACCTCAGAGGTTGCGAGCGGTTTTGCAGTCGGGAAACAATCCGATTTTCCCATTGCAAACGCTCTGGCTGGGTGATTTTCGGGGAGTTATGGGTATACAATTCCTCTATTAAAATGTATCATCTTATTATTATACAGTTTTCAGAATTCTTGACAAGGACGGGGAGAGGGAGTTTTTTAAGTTAGAAGTGAGGAATTTTTTGGAGTGCGACGCCTTGGCGTCGCTTTTAACAAAAAAGAGTTGAAAACAACGTTTAAAGCGATTCGTGCCAGTAACGAACGAACAATAATCTTTTTTATTATCGTTTATTGTTCAAAACATTATTGGCACGAATAAACTTTATCGTCGTTCTCGTCGAAGCTGGTAAAGAAAGCGGCGGCAAGGTGCGAAGCCGCACGGGCGAATTGACGAGGTTATGCCTCCGAAAAAGCCTGTTTCGAAGACCCCCACGTCCAATCAGGCCCCGCCCTTGCCGGACGCCGCACTCCAAAGCGAGAGCTGCGCTCTCGCACTCCGACACGTTACCAATATCAATCCGACGCAGCGTTTTTCTTTTCCTGGGCTTCGAGGTATTTTTCCGCCTGGTCGGCGTACTTGAACAGTTTCGAGTTCCCGCTGACTTGAGCGGCGGTTTTCGCCAGAGGAATAATCTGCTTGGCTTCGTCGAATCGGTTGGTTTCTCCACACTCAAAGAGAAGTTTTCCAGCCGCGGCAGCGATGTCTCTGCATGCGTCCGGGTCTGACGGGTCAGCGTTTGCCGTGCTGACAAGCTCGTATCGCTGACGGAACGTTCGGGTCTTGAAAACCTTTTCTTTCTGATCCAAAACGTCGTATCGAGGCGAAATCTGAAGAATATCTTTCACCTGCTGTTCCGCCACTTTGAAGCACGCCATTTTCTGACCGGGGGTCAAAGATTTGTTTTTCGACGCCATCTGAATAAGTTGATTGGACAATTTGATTTTCGCCTGGGGCGTATCGGCGTTATCGATAAACTTGCCGAATTTGTTGTTGACGAATTCCATGCCTTGAGCAACTTCATTGTCTGATGGAACCGGCAGGCGTTTGTCCGGACCGCGTTGAATAATCGGCGGAACGCGGGGGACGTCCAATTCTTCCATCATCTGAGAACTCATGCCTGCCGCCTTCCACAGTTTCTCTGCCAGGATTCTGTCTCCTTTGGGATGGAACGCTTCAAAGGTTCCGAAAACCGCCTGATTGTCTTTATTGGCGTTGTATGATTTCCCAACCAGAATTCGAACAAACTTTGGCGACAGCTGGTTGATCTGATACGTCTTGTTGACGCCCTGAGAACGTACCGTAACGTGATCCTTTTTCATTTCGACGATCTTAACGAATTCCGTCTCCGACAGCTTGATTTCATCCAGCTGGTTATTGGCGCAGAAATTCGACATCACGTTGAGGTAATCCTCAATCAGATAGATGCATTCTTCCAGGCGGGCGATTTCGGTTTTTTGAAATCGGTCTGTCGCGTGTTGCAGAGCTTCTTTCAAGGACGCGCGCGCCATTTCCGGATTCATGCCCGCCAGATAGCCGCGAACGTCTTCGACTGCGTTATTATACGCCTCTACGTTTGCCAGCGCAGCGCCCATCCAGCAGAACGCGACAGCAGCAAACAACATCGTCAACAATTTATTGCCAATTTGCATAATTTATTTCCTTTCATAAATATAAGGTATATCTTTCAATATCTTAACCGTTGTAAACGTATATTGTAGTCAAGATTATTAATATGTCAAGTTGGGAGAGGAAAATATTCTCGCCTATCTCTAATAATCAATAGACGTTTCCTATTACAATTATAGACGTTATACGCCCTTTTCTCGTTCCCATAAAATATAGACGCATAAACAGATAAATACATAGCAAAACCTGTCGAGGAAACTTTTTTTCGATTTCAGACGTCTAAAGTACAAGAAACAAAAAAAGCGTCGCATTGAACTCCATTTCAACCGACGCGAATAATCTGTCCTATCCCCGGGGGGGAAGATAAAGCATCCTTCTTTATTGCCAGACAAATTACGTTGTGGAATATCTTTTATGCTTTTCAAGCCCCTTAAGGAGTTTTCAAACTGATGACAATTTCATAATGAACATCAAAAAAGACCATTCCGTTTCCTTTTTTTAAATTCTATTGATTGCGTCCGTGCTTTCAATAAAATCATTGGGTGTAAGATACCCCAAAAAGCGTTTTCCGTCAATACGTATTTTTTTCGCAAATCAGTTTTTTTTCCTATTAGAACGAAGTCGTACCAGTTTATTCTTTCGCCTTCAAATCCCCATTTACCATAAGACGTCTATATCCTGCAACAATTCAATCTATCGCCCCCAATATCTTGATATGAATTATCAGATGGTAAAATAGATAATCTCATTTCTACTCAATTTAACTCCCAAAATTTTTTTAAAAAATTTTTTCGGAATCAATAAATTCTCAAATATACGCCATCGTAAATATTTCTCTATTTTACCTTTTTGTTACACTTTATTACAAAGCGAATTTTATATGACTTCTCAAGTTGGACGGTCGAAAATGTCGATTGAGAAAAAGATTATTTTTTGAAAGGCGATAATATGTTTAAACGAACAACCGTTTTGACCAGTCAGACCCCGTTTCACTACTTCAGTTTTGAGGACGGATTTTATCCAACCAAAGCAACGGAAGCGGCGTTAAAATCGCTTGTGCGGTGCGTCAAGCGACGCGAGGGAACGGCTATAATTCTGGGCGCAACCGGGACTGGAAAATCTCTATTATGCACGATGCTGGCTAACGCGTTAGTCAACGACATGTACGCCATTACTATCAATAATACAAACGGCTGTACGCCCAAAGCGCTGTATCAATCCATATTATTTGAACTGGAACGCCCGTATCTGGGTCTGGATGAAAACGAAATGCGTCTTTCCGTTCTGGATATTCTAACCGACCCGGCGAGATATCCAGCAGGATTGGCTTTGATTATCGACGAAGCGCACAATCTGCCCCAGGAAACGTTAGAAGAAATCCGTCAGTTAACCAACGGTCGCACGCGCCGCATGAGCGGGTTGTCCGTCGTTCTCAGCGGCGATCTGCGGCTGGAAGAGAACTTGTCACATCCTCGTCTGGAAAGTTTTCAGCAGCGCATTTCCACCCGGGTTTGTCTGGATCCGTGGTCGAAAAAAGAGGTTGCGTCGTACATCGTCGCGCGACTGAAAGCGTTCAAAGACAAAGTCCCGCCCAAGTCGGTTGACCGCATTCGCAAGTTCTCCGTTGAAGCCTGTGACGCCGTTTACACCGCAACCGGCGGAGTTCAGCGTCTGGTTTCCCAATTGTGCGATCAGGCGTATCTCGCAGCTGTCGAGCAGAAGCGCTTGGTTATCGAAGCCGACTTTATTCAGTCCGTCTGGGCGCAAATGCAGTCACTGCCAGACCCGACTCAGGACAGTTTTAACTCATCTTCCAATAACGAATCCTGCATAGAATTCGGCTCTCTGGACGACGATTCCGACTGGAAATCCGCCTCGTCAGGCGACGATTGGAAATCCGCTGGCGACGTCGACGACGAAACTTCGGAAGAACCTGAAGACAAAGCCGTCATGACGGACGAAGAGTATTACAACTCCGACCCGTTTGTCAACGCCGTTTTCGGACAGCAAAACAAAACGCCGGGCATGACGCCAAAAGCCGTTTCCGCTAAAAAGGGTAACAAATCCATAGCGACGTCAAAGGAATCTAAGAATGAAGACAATGTCGACCGCTTCGCCGTCAATTTTGACGATCTGGATAAAGCGCAGTCTTTGATAAACGAATTGCTTCCCGCATCTGATCAGGAAACGCCTGAAAAAGAAGAACAGCGTCAGCCGACTCCAATTGAAGATTCCGACCATCCGCTTGACAGAACGATCAATCGAGCTAAAAGCATTATCGAAAAGCTCAACGAGTTAGAAGAATACTTTACTTCGTACAACACGGTTGACTACGTGGATCCGCCGCTGAACGCTTCCGACGCCGCTGACGAACCGATTGACCAGTCAGACGATGATTTCGAGATGGAATCCCGTTACGAAGACCCGTTTGCCGAATCGTTCCAGCAGGAAGAAGCCGTCCGCCATGACGACGCTCATCCGATTCCGCCGTCTC
>JAZRTH010000681.1:0-5891 GCA_045651945.1 Thermoguttaceae bacterium | reverse complement strand
AATTTGGGATGTTATCCAGAACGATTTAGCGCCGTTAAAAAAGGAACTCGAGAAGTTTCTTTAGTATTTAAGTTTGCGGCGGAAGCCTCCGAGAATCTTAGAACGCGTCAACCGCTCCGACCTGCTGGATCCCGGCTGTGTCAGCCGCCGAAGAAACTCCCGCAAAGTACGCAAAGTAATTTAGGCGAGTCGGGAACGCCAGTTCCCGGGTGTAGAACCGCGTTAGCGGTTCCATATTTCTAGCCGTGGGTGAAACCCACGGAAAAAGAAAACGAATAAAAGAATATCGTCAAATATCCTTTTCTTTCTGTTCCCTTCAAGGGGACGGAAAGAAAAGGAACTGTAACGATTGGAAACGGCACAAAGCGTTCATACAAAACCTATGGGGTGATAGAACTCCTCTTAGTTTATGAAAAACACGGTCCAATTGGAGCGGTTTGTAATATTGCCGTTAATTCTCTAATAAAATTGTCCGCGCTTTCTTTATGAGTAAAATAAAAAGGCTTTGCAGAAAAAGAAGCGCTTTGAATTAGAACCCCTGAATATTTTATAATGTAGTATTGAGGGTTGTCTTTGTATCGCATGTCTTGTTCGCCATTAACTCTTGTATGTTCCCAAAACGTACCGGCAATTTCGGCATTTTCTGGTGGATACTTGTCAACGACGAGACCATTTTCAGAAGGCGTAATATTAATTTTGTTATAATTCAATTCTGAAAATTTTCCATGTTCTTCAATGAGCAAACCTTGCGGGAAAAAATACAACTTCAAGTTTTCTATTATAATTGTTGGAATGGTATAACCTAGAAACCCCGGATCAAGATTATTGAAAGAAACGTTATCAACTTCTGAACAATATTCATTATTAGTTTTTGAATACTGATTATAGACATTCACATCATATCCAGAAGCTGGTTTCATACCAACAATCTTATTTTTAAAAAACAAGTTTTTAACTTGATTGAGAAAAACGTTTTGTTGTTCTGTGAAAGTAAAATTTAATAGCGCTTTTAAAAGTTCATGGTATTTTACATCGAGCTTCTTTTGTTGTTGATTTAAAGCGCCTGTTTTTTGATTAGCAATTTTTTCAATTTTCTTAATCTTATCGCCAATAGATTTCTCTCGCCAAATACTATATAATATAAGCGCAATCGGTAGAGTAAAGCAGAGAAATGGAAAAAGAACAATAAGAGGGATTACAAAATATACCCACACATCGTTCCAAAATTTGGTTTCAAGTTTTTTAACATCATCTTTTTGTTTATTTTCACATTTAGTAAGTTGTTCATGAATTTTTAAACAAATATTTTTATATTTCTTTTCCAAATCATCAAGGGATGGCTTGTTGTTTTCAATTGTTTCCAAATAACCGATGCAGGAACCAATATAACATTTTTGGTTATAGGTTTCTATCTTTACTTCAATTTGTAAATTGTTTATATCATTAACAATATCTTGAAGTTCTAATTCATTAAAACTTGACTTATCTTTAGGAACAAAAAGCGGAGGGGGGCCTTCTTTTGAAATTTGATCTTGTGGTGTAAAAGAAAAACCTGTTATTCTATTTACCTGTTGTGGTTTTTGAAACGTCTCTGGTTTAGGCGGACGCGTTGTTACTGGAATTTCACCAATTGGAGAAGTCGTCTGTTGCGTTCTCTCAAAAGCGCCAGGTTTAGGAGGGCGTGACGTTACAGGCGGTTCGCTGACATGAATAGAATGATTGTTGTTTAAGCTTTTTTGTAACCTTTGATCATATTCTTTTTTCTTTACTGGGTCTAATAAGATTACCTTAGCTTTTGTTAGTTGATTTAGAATTATCGTTGCTTCTTTAGGATATTTGAGTTGATAATTTCGAATTGCTGCAATTTTTTGATCAGCTAAATTTTCAATGACATCACTATCAGATTCAAAAAGATTTAGACCGAGTAAACGGTAATAATTCTTTTGTTCTCCCGGTTTAATGCCAAGCCATTTATAATACGGATCAAAAGTTTCGGTCATAGCGCTCTGCCTTTTTATACTCTGCAGTCTATAATGCAAAAATACTCTGATAATCAAATTTAAAGAAAATAGGGAAGCATTGGAAAAAATTCCAAAATCCTATCAACTGTTACTATTATATGTCTATATATATAATAACAAGGGGGGGGCTAATTCCCACCGATTATGGAAATTACGCCCCGCCGGAACGCGAAGCGCATCGCGTCTGGCGTCTATAGCCCCCCATAAAACAAGACCGGGAATCGCCGCGGCAGCAGCGGTTCCCGGTCGTGATTTTTACCTGTTAACAGGTTTTGTTATTTTCCCAAAGGGGATTCCACTCCCGGCGCGAGAACGAAGCTGAAGCTGTACTCTTTTCCGGTGTTGGTAAACTCGGCGTGAGTGCGGGCGCCCCAGGAGTCGTCGCCGCCAACGCCCTGCTGACGCAGGTCGATATTAACGAACGTTTCCGGTCGTCCCTTGTATCCGCCGGGCAGCTGATACGTGTGCTTGGCAGACTGCAGGTCGGCAGTCGAGTAATGCAGCGCATTAAACTCGAAAAATGGTTTGCCTTCCCAGCCGGACTGTGCAACAATATGTAGCATTTTCATTTCTGCCGGATTTAAAATCGTTGCAACTCCGACGTCAGTATGGTTTCCGACTTCGCCCGGCTCGGAATAGTCAAAGTAGTTGTCCGCTACCGTCTTTTTCCAGAAATCGAATTTCATGCCGTTCTTTTTATCGCAGTAGGACTCTTCCGGACCGCGACCTAACCAACCAATCTGTTCAAATCCCGGAAGGAGAGCGAATTCCATACCAAAGCGCGGCATTTCCGGAACGCCGTTGGAACCGGTCTTCTTATATTCCATTGAAACCCGCAGAGCGCCTTTTTCAACAAGCGTATAAGTAACGTTCAAATCCGCCTGAATTTCGGGCAGAACGCCTTTGAACGTAACGGTCGCGCCGTTGACGTCGCAGGATTCAATCTTCCAGGAATTGGCAGCTCTCCTCCAGACGGCGCAGCGGTTGGGGTGCTGATTTCCTCTGTCGTTATCCGTTGGAGCGCGCCAGAAGGTCGGCTTCATCGGTTGGGCGAGGAACTCTTTGCCTCTGTACAAAACAGAAGTCAAAGCGCCGGTCGTTTTATCAAACGTATAAACAGCGTCTGGAGAGCAAAGCTGAACCTGATCGCCATTGACAACGGCATTGGCGGATGCGTTTACCTTATATTCGAATTTTGGCAGAGGCTCAAGTTCAAACTGCTCGTAAGCAACGACTGTTCCTTTTTTCATCATGGGAACGTCGTTTTTAATTCGATATTCAATGTTGAGGAAACGATATGTTCCGACAGGCAAATTGATTTCCACTTCCGCCGATTCAAACGGATTGACGTTCGGCAAAGCGGCTTGAGTCCATTCGCTGCCGTCAACGTTCCAGAACATTTCCAAATTGGACAGGTCGATAAAGTCGTAACGGTTGAGAATTTCCAACGTAACCTTTCTGTCTGTCCGTTCTTTGAGCGTTGTTTTAACGGGCTGCTGGCAGTATTTAATATGCGCCATCGCCGGGTGCGGAACGCGGTCAGAACGAATAACGCCGTTCATGCAGAAGTTGTCGTCAGAGGGCGTGCCCGCCGGGCCGAAGTCGCCGCCGTAAGCCATATACGTTTCATCTTCAGCCGTGGTTTCGACAGCCGAGTTTTCCGCGTTGACGGCAACGACGATCTTCTCACCAACGGTTACGCTGGCAGAGGCGATATATCCGGGGAAAAGGCGTCCAGAGTAATCGGAGTTCGAGCCGAAGGTAATCGGAGCGTCAGTCAGATTGACGGCGCCGTCGTACCCACAATCAGTTACGACTTTTCCGTCACAGATGAGGGTCATCTTCTTCCCGTCGTAGATTCCCTTGACGGTATGCCAAGCGCCGACCCAGTTCTCTGGAACCGGGGCGTCGATCTGCTTCCAGGCGCCGTTATTGAAAACAAAGAACTGGAGCGTCTTGGTCTTTTTATTTGGATCCGTCGCCTGTTTGAGTCCGACCTGTTTGTCGCCTTTCATGACAATCGGGCCGTGTTCAGCAACGTCAGTTGGATAGACGGTCGCTTCAAAAACGACCGGGGCTTTCACGCTGTTCGGATCGTTCG
This sequence comes from Thermoguttaceae bacterium, assembly GCA_045651945.1. GTDB lineage: Bacteria > Planctomycetota > Planctomycetia > Pirellulales > Thermoguttaceae > RUG11551. Next base: position 1,769 of record JAZRTH010000681.1, on the reverse strand, counting down.
CCTTGGTTGTAATCGAGCCGTTAAAGCACTTCTTGCCGTCTACCGTTTTAAGGGCGTCGCCGCTGGTTCGCAGAGCGCATTCCCCGGCGTATTCGCCTGTGGCTGTAACCGTGTACTGTTTCGGAACCTTGGTGCGAATGCCTTGATCGACCCAGTCCCAAATATATCCGCCCTGGAAATGCGGGATTTCCGGATCGAACGCAGCGTCCCAGAATTTATCGAAGTTTCCGGTGGAGTTGCCCATCGCGTGAGCGTACTCGCACATGATCATCGGTTTGGTTTGAGGTTTCTTGCCGTAATCGACGCAGTGCCACGGCTTGGAGTACATTGGGCAGTAGATGTCGGTTTCCGGCGTTCCGCAGGCGCGTTCGTAATGAATCGGGCGGCTGGGGTCGAGCTGACGAATCGCCTTGTAACAGGCGACGAAGTTGCAGCCGTGTCCGGCTTCGTTGCCCATGGACCAGACAATCACGGACGGGTGGTTCTTGTCGCGCTGAACCATAGAGCTGTCGCGGTCAACGTGTGCGGCTTCCCACTTCGGGTCTTTCGCCAACGAGCGCGGACCGTATCCCATGCCGTGAGATTCGATGTTGCCTTCATCGGTGAGGAAAATGCCGAACTGATCGCACAAATCGTACCAGCGCGGGCAGTCCGGATAATGGCAGGTTCGAACCGCGTTGAAGTTGTGAGTTTTCATCAATCGGATGTCTTCGATCATCGTATCGTCTCGGACGTAATGTCCGGTGTCCGGGTCCATTTCGTGACGGTTGACGCCTTTGATGTGAACGACTTTGCCGTTGACCAGCAGCTGTCCGTTTTTGATTTCAACCGTACGGAAACCGACTTTAATGCAAGTCGATTCCATAACGCGGTCGGATTCGTCAGACTGAACAATCTGCAAGGCGCACAGGTTCGGGGTTTCCGCCGTCCATTTGGGTGGGTTGGCAACCGGGAACGAGAGCGTCAATTTAGCGGAGCCGTTAGCCGGAACGCTGACGTTTTCGCCCTTCCAGCCCAGCCGTTTGGCAGAATCGACGTTGGGAGAATCGTACAGAATCGCCTGAACGTTGACCGTATGGGCTTCGGAGGTTTTATTCGTCAAGTCGAATTCAACCGTCATGACGCCGTTTTCGTATTTTTCGTCCAGAGTCGGTTTGGCAAAGAAGTCGCGAACGAAAACCGGGGGTCTGGCAACAACGTAGACGTCGCGGAAAATGCCGGACATGCGCCAGAAGTCCTGACATTCCAGATAGCTGCCGTCTGAATAGCGGTACGTTTCAACGGCGATTTCGTTTTCGCCCGGCTTGACGTACGGCGTGATGTTGAACTCGGCAGTCGTGCGGCTGTCCTGGGTGTATCCGACTTTGTGACCGTTGACCCAAACGTAGGCGGCAGAACCGACGCCGTCAAAGCAGACAAAAACCTGGCTCTTGCTCCAGCTTTCTGGCATGGTAAACGTTCGTTTATACGACCCAATCGGGTTGAAGTTGCTGCGATCGGTAAACGTCGTCGCTTTTTTCTGGTCGCCTTCGATAACGCCCGCCTTGTACGATTCCGACTTTACGCCGCCGGGAACGTATGGGGGATTCGCAGGAAACGGATAACTCGTATTGACGTAAATCGGGTAGTCAAACCCTTCCGTCTGAATGTTGCCGGGAACGGCGATGTCTTTCCAGCCGGAGACGTCGTAATCGGTTTTATAGAAATCCATCGGACGACTGCCGGGGTTGGGAGCGATATTGAATTTCCACGTTCCGTTGAGGCAAATG
>JAZRTH010000680.1:0-1129 GCA_045651945.1 Thermoguttaceae bacterium | reverse complement strand
TGATTTTGAAATTTGATGAAATCAAGGGATTGGAAATTTCAAAACGTCTCAACAAAGACAATGCCATGCCTGGGATGGTTTTGAATTTCTATAATACTGATTTTGATAATCTTTCAGATGACTTCCGAGATCAGTCCAGCGTTGCCAATTTCATTACAAACGACGTCCTTTTGGATTTTTCAGGAAAATCCAAACAGTCTGGCGCTTTATTTAAAGGACTTCCCATGCCGCCGGCTCGCGCACTGTTAATGAACAAAGACGGCGCAATTTTCGTTCAGACAGAAGCTGGCGACAAGCCTGCCGTTTATTTGAAGTCAAACAAACCCGCTATGGATGAGTCAGCGTCAAACTATGGCAGAGGCGGACAAATTGAGGACGAACGGTCAGGCGGGCGTCAGACGCCTAAACGAAACACAAAGTCAACTCCCAACGATCATGGCAGCATTTTTGAAATGTAGCCGCCAGTTTCGCTAATGGAGCAAAACTGTAACAACCGTCTAAATCGTTTCTGTAATACTGAAACAACCATCGGAAACGATTTAGCCCCTTTCATTTCAATGTAGACAACACACGCAATTTTGTTTATATGTATCACTTATTATCTTTATAAGAAATAATGAGGTAATCATGGACTTTAATTTTGACAACAATATCGATCCAACTACGGATGAAGAGAATAATACCCCGTTTTCTTTTAATCCGGATAATAAGGATGCTGATACCGACAAAAACGATGCGGATAACAGTTCTCCTTTTAGTTGGACGCCCGAGGAATCAACTAATTCAGGAGAATCCGATGAAATCGCTATAACAGAAGACGATTTGTTCAGCGATGACAACGCAGACGAAGAAACGCCTCAATTTGTACCGGATATTCCTGTCGAGTCGCTGGAAGAAGTTACAGTTGACATCGTGGAAGACGCTTCTGATAGCATTCCAGACGAAAATCCTGCTGAACAGACGACAGAAGACGCTTTTGAAGAGCCATCTGAAGACGTCCCGGAAACAGACGCTTTTGAAGAACCATCCGAAGACGTCCCGGAAGCAGACGCTTTTGAAGAACAGTCTGAAGAAGTTTCTGAAGAGCAGCCTGAAGCAACGGAAGAGAACTTTCAAATGGATGGATTTG
>JAZRTH010000679.1:0-1471 GCA_045651945.1 Thermoguttaceae bacterium | reverse complement strand
ATTCTATTAAACAGACATCGTTGGAAATTGTATCCGTATTTTCTTAGCGCGACGAGTTGAAGAGCCAGCTGAAGCGCCGCTGACAAACTGATAACCGACGCCAACAGGTACGCCTGTTCTTTCGGTCCGCCGATTTTTGGCGCGACAGCGACAACCGCCCAGAGCCAAAGCAGGTTCATGATTACCGGCGCCAAAGCGGGAGCGAACCACGATTTCAAGCCCTGCAAAGCGGAGGCGAAAATTGCCGTCTGACAAATCAGAAACATATATGGAACCATGATTAACGTCAGATTCGCTGCCAACCGTTCGCCGGGATACAACCATAGATATCCCAAACAGAACCCGGCGCCCAAAAGCGTTATCAATCCCAAAACGGCGGACAGCATCGTCGCTGTTGCCGTTAAAAGCTCCCACGCCGCCTCCGGGTTCTTTTTCCATTGCCGACAAAATGCGGGCAGAAAACTGATAGAAACCGCGCCCTCGCCAAACAGACGCCGAAACAGGTTCGGGATTCGAAACGCCAGAACAAAGGCGTCAAAAACGACGCTGCCGGAAACGCCAAACAAAGCCGCAGTCGCCACGTCCCGGAGCATGCCCAGAATCCGGCTGACGAACGTCAACGCAGCGTTGATTACCGTCCCGGAAAAGAGAACTTGGCGGGAATTCTCGTCGCGGTTCTCGGTCGACAGCTTGGCAGGAACAGGGGGCATAGGTCGGACTATATTAATATCGTCTCATTTTTTTTCTTTCCCAGCATACCGATTCTTTTATTTTTGTCAAGCGCTTTTTCGGTTCGCCTTCGGCGAACTGCGTAATTCCGCTCCCGCTGGTCGCTTCATTACCGCCTTCCATTCTTCTCGCAACTCGCAACTCGCAACTCGCAACTAAAAAATTGCTCTTTTCTGATTTTGGGGTTTATGGTATAATCCCCCTCGCAATGAGCCATATAATATGTGTAGTCAATCAGAAGGGCGGCGTTGGAAAGACGACCACAGCGGTGAATCTGTCTGCGGCGTTGGCGTATTCCAACTGTCCGACGCTGCTGGTTGACCTCGACCCCCAATGCAACGCGACCAGCGCATTGGGAAAAACGCCGTTGGAAAATCACCCGCTGGCGACAGGAGGTTCGTGGAACGACTCGCTTGTTAATTCGGGTATAGAGCGTCTGGATTTACTGCCCGGCGCGCGAACGTTGGCTGATATTCAGGCTCTCAATGCAGAAGACCCGGTTCAAACCATACGTCTGCGAGACGTCCTGGCGTACGGTCTGAGCGATTATCAGTACGTTTTGATTGACTCCCCGCCCAGCGTTGGCGCGTTAACCAAAACCGCTCTGACTGCCAGCGACGAAACGCTCATGCCGATTCAGTGCGAGTATTTCGCCATGGAAGGGCTGACGAGAATGATCGAGCTTATTCGCGACGTGAGAAACAACGAGCAGCGGCGGTTGGAGTTTGCCGGCGTGGTTTTG
>JAZRTH010000678.1:0-5155 GCA_045651945.1 Thermoguttaceae bacterium | reverse complement strand
CAGAAATCGGAAAAGCGATCCCCGCTGCTGCTCGTCAATGTCGCCAAACAGGAAATCTATCGGGTTGACGCCGATATAGTACAGCAAGGCGGCAATTGCTCCAAAGAGAGCAAACCCTGCAAACGGTCCGGCGGCGTCTATGATAATGTGTTCCCAGTTGGACAGGTAACGTCGGTTAATCTGATAACTGGAATTGTACGACGTCAGCCCCCCCATGGCGTGAAACGTGATTTCCGGCTGGAATCCGTAATGACGCATTGCCAGGGCGTGCCCGAGTTCATGAACCAGAATCCCGAGGAATACCGCTGCAACCCAAAGAATCATCGTCTTTGGGCTGAGACTGGCTCCCAGCATGACGGCGACAACCCAAAACCACGGCGACACCCGGATCGGGAATCCGAGCAGCCGAAATTTCAAGTCGTACGGCGTGGGCTGTGAGGAAAAAAAGTTCATGTGGCAAGTTGATTGAAAGGCGGTAATGAAGTGAGCTTTAGCGAACGGAATTACGCATTCGCCGTCAGGCGAACTTTTTTGGTTTGCCTTCGGCAAACTGCGTAACTTCACTCCCGTTGGTCGTTTCGTTACCGCCTTCCATTAAGTGCGGCTCTAATTTCCAATATTGCAAATATCATACGCAGTTTTGAGGCTCTTAAGTCCGTCTTCGTCGCGCGGGACGAATTCGTGGGCAACGTAACCGGTGTAACCGGTTTTGTAAATGACTTCCATCAAAGCGCGATAGTCGCGTTTCTGGCGAGAGTCGATTTCCGCTCTGCCAGGATAGCCGCCGGTGTGATAATGCCCGAAACATTCGTAGTATTTTTCGATGTCGCCGAAGACGTCTTCTTCCATCATATCAGCATGGAAAATATCGTACAGGATTTTGAACCGTTCCGACCCCACCTGCTTGACCAGCTCGACCGCCCATTGCGTGTTGTCGCACATGTAGTCTTTGTGTCCTTTGGAATTGAGGTATTCCATGCAGATGGTAACCTTTTTCTGTTCCGCGTAGCCGACGATTTTCTTCAGCCCTTCGACGCAGTTTTTCAAGCCCTCTTCCCGACTCATGCCGCGGCAGTTGCCGGAAAACGTAATGACGTTGGGGAACCCGAACTTGGCGTTGGCGTCGATGCGTTCCGTAAGGACTTTAATCATATTTTCGTGGTTGGCGACCGTATTGAACCCGTCTTGAATGCTCGTGCTTTGCGTCATCGTGCAGACCATGCCGTGCTTTGCCAACAGCTCGAACTTATCCGGTCCCATCAGGTCAAGCCCTTCCAGCCCAATCTCTTTCGCGGCGACGATAAAGTCTTCCAGAGACATGTTTTTCTTTTTCATCGTGTTATTGTAGCACCACAGACTGGCGGACTGATGAATCTTGTTTTTCCCTTTTGCCTGAGCAAACAGGGCAGGACTGGAAGCGGTTACAGCGGCAAATGCGCCAACGGATAACGTTTGGAGTAATGTTCTTCTGTTCATGGTTGTAGGTTGTACTAGGGGTTGCGAGAAGATGAAAGGCGGTAATGAAGTGAGCTTTAGCGAACGGAATTACGCATTCGCCGTTAGGCGAACATTTTGGTTTGCCTTCGGCAAACTGCGTAACTTAACTCCCGTTGGTCGTTTCGTTACCGCCTTTCAATCCACTTTAATATATTATAATCTGAAAAATCCGTTTGTCAATCGTCTAAAACGTCTCCCACAATAAGAATTGAGCCAAACCAGACGTTGGTTCCCTGGTATTTGGGTTCGGCGAGTTCTTTTTCGGGGTCTTGCAGCCGGAACGCGACGGGTTTCCTGTCAGGCTGGTTGGCGTCGATGGTTATGACAACCGTATGTTCGGCTTTCGGGTCAAGTCTGCCGGCGACGAAAAGCGTTCCGAGGCGATGGTACGTGCAGAAACTGTCGAACAGGGGAACAAGATGCTGAGCGTCTTTGCCGTCGACGGTGATTTTGACCTGTCCGCCGTTGGGACCGAGCAGATCGTAGATTTTTACTTCCGTTCCCTTGACTTTGAATTCAACCGTGTCGCCCGGCGTTCCGGAAGTCCAGATGTCGCCTGCGCGCTGCGTCGCCCAGTACAGCGGATCGCCCTGTTCCAGTTTTCGCCACGTTCCGTGAAGCCATTTCGGGTTGATCTGGACAAGTCGGGCATTCTCGTAATTCCTGGAAAAGAACGTCTTTTCGAGTTGGGAAGCGTGATTGACAGAATTCGCTCCCGTTGGCTGCGTTGTATCTTCTCGCAACTCGCAACTCGCAACTCGCAACTTCTTCATCTGTTCCCAAAACAGCTGAATGTCTTTGAGATACAGTTCATGCCCTTCGTCGGTGGGGTGGACGTTGTCTCGAGAGAAGATAATCTGCCCGGGTTGGGCTTCGTCGAATTTGATTGCCAGCTCGCCGTCTTTGCACATCTTCGCAATGCGAGGGCAGAAGTTTATGCTGGGAATGTTGTAGAATTCCGCCAGCTGTTCCATCGCCGACGCGGCGCGGCTGCATTCGCCTGCCAGCGTGCATTCGTAGTAGCCTCGAATAAACGTGTACGTAAAGACAATGTCGGTTTTCGGGTTGGCTTTCCAGATTTGCCGGACGATTCCCTCCATCTGCATCCAGATTTTTTCTGGAGCGGCGCCGCCATCGTTGACGGAGAATTCTACAAAGACCAGGTCCGGATGATGAGCGATAACGTCATGATAGCAGCGGTAAACGCCCAAGTCCGATCCCGTCCCGCCGATAGCGGCGTCAACTTCGTGAATTTTCGCCGATGGGTACTGCGCTTGAAGCCATGCCGTCGTTTTCGGACGCCAGCCGTTAGCGGCAGTAATTGACCCGCCGAAATACGCGACGGTAACGTCTTTTCCCGCTTCCAGTTTCGCGATCGTCGAGCCGATTCCGCTTCTCGCCTGAACGACAACCGCCGGCTGGGTTTTGAATGTCGGCTGGCTGTCTTGAGCCGTCGCCAGGGCGGATGTCAAAACCAGAGCCAGCGCCGAAATAAATGTCTTGTACATGGTATTCTCCTTGAGTTTTTTGGGGGTAAATTGAAGAAGTGGTAAGTGGTTAGTAGTAAGTGGTAAGTTAGATGAGCGCTTGCGTCCTAACCACTAACCACTAAAAACTTATCACTCATCTTTTCCACAATTATACCAAAGAAGATTTCGAATTGCAAGCGTCCCCGAGAGAAAAATATGGAGTGCGACGGCTTGCCGTCGCTTTTAAAAGAAAAGAGTTGAGGACTACCTGAAATGAAATTCGTGCCAACAACGTTTGAACATTAATCTTTGTTTTATATAGATTATTGTTTCCTGCGTTATTGGCACGAATTAGCCTTTATCGAGTTTAGAGAAGTCTCTGGTAATGAAAGCGGCGCCTCGCCGTCACTTTGCGTAACTCCTCCCTCCTAATTCCTAACTCCTAACTCAGAAGAATATGAGAGTATAAGAGTTAAATCAGGTTCTCTGGAAGCTCATTCTGTTCAGGGATTTGTTCTTCCTGTTTTTTCTGCTCTTCTTCCTTCTTTTTCTGCTCTTCCTGCTTTTGTCGCTCTTTTTCCTGAGCCGCTTTAATCGCGTTGACGATTTGCTGTTTTACGTTGTCGACAACTTTTTTCGTTTCCGGGTTGGTTGCATTGGAGAGAATGTTGAGATACTTTGGAATCAGATTTTCGGTCGGCTTGTACGCCGGGACTTTCTGTACGAAGAACATGAGCATAATCGCGTCCTGAGCCATTTCCGGGGTGGCGTCTTTGCCGTTGTTAGCCGCCGCCAGAGCTGCGTTCATTTCGTTGACCAGTCTGCCCATTTCTTCGGTGTTTTGGGATTTTACGCAGGCGTTGAGCCGGGCGCGGAAGAATTGCGATTTCAAACCGTTAATCTTGCCATAGACGTGTTGAAGAGTCGTGTCTTTGCCGTCCGCCTTGAGCTTTTCTATAAACTTGACCAGTTCAACCTGTGCGTTAGGATCATTAAAAAGCTGCCATTTTACTAACAGGAACTGCGCTTTGAAAACCGCCAGGTTGGCAAATGCGCTTTCTGTGCAGCGTTCCGCTTCCATTCCTTTTGTCGCCGCTTCAATGTCCTTTTGGACGAATGCTGATTCAACCGCTCTGATGTTGTTGATAGTAAAATCTTGACCATTCTCCTGGGCCTTTGCCTTTAAGGTTTCGATGGCTTTATTCTTTGCGTTTTGGCTGGCGTGAATGTACCCGAGATAATCGGAGCCGGAGCCGTTTTCCGGCAGGGCGGGAATGAGCGCGGCGATTGCGTCGTTATCAATCGGGGCGTTTTCAGCAAAAGCAGATACCGACGCCAAAGCCATAACCAGACCAAGCGTCAACGCGAGGAAACGGAATTTCATTTTACAGTCCTTTCTATGGGGTGGGAAAAACAGGGCAGGGCGGCTGTTGAGGGCGGTCGTCCGAGTATATATTACTATATCGTTTAATTACGATAATTCGATAAATTTGGTTCAAATGTTAAATTGGATAAGATTAAAGAGTTCCCCCTCAGATTTTGGTAGCACGAAAGAGATAAGAGAACGCAGAAACCGCAGACTACTCGCAGAATACGCAGACGGGCTGGGAATGTGGCGACGACGCCAACTACGTTGTCTACGCCACGATTCCCGCCCGATTTTATTTAAATTTTTTTAGTATTTAAAAACGCAAGCGATTATATTTTTAAACGCAAATCAAGTTGTCGCGTCGCTGGAACTACAGTAGGTGGTCCAGGTCAAGAACCTTTTCGTTCGGATTATCTTCTTCCTGTTTCTTCTGTTCTTCTTCCTGGCGCTTTTTCTCCTGAGCAGCTTTGATTGCAGCGGCAATCTGTGCTTTTACGTTGTTGACAACCTTTTGGGTTTGCGGGTTGGTCGCGTTGGAAAGAATGCCGAGGTATTTCGGAATCAGTTCTTCAGACGGTCTGTAATTTGGAACCTTCTGGACGAGGAACATGAGCATCATGGCGTTTTGCGCCATTTCCGGCGTGGCGTTTTTGCCGTTGTCAGCCTTTTTTAACGCTTCGTCCATTTCCTTGACCAGCTTTTCCATTTCTTCGGCGTCTTGAGTGTTGACAGCTTTAATAAGCCGGGCGCGGAAAATCTGAGCGTTAATTTGGGCGTCAATTGAGTTGATTCGTCCTGCAGCGACTTTGCGCGGCGTGTC
>JAZRTH010000677.1:0-5912 GCA_045651945.1 Thermoguttaceae bacterium | reverse complement strand
ATATTGACTAACGGAAAATTTCATCTTGCAAAAAATATCATCTAGCGCTATATTTTATTCAACAAAAAATTGTTCCCTATGCGTTTTTTTTATTCAAAGGAACTCGCGTGACTAAAAAGCGTCATTTGTCAGATATCGGAGAACGAAAAATGAAAACGTTTGTACAAACTGTTGCTCTGTTGGTTATCGCTGTTTTGTCGGTTTTCTTGTTTCCTGACAGATTATTATCTGTGGCGTATTCTAAACCATTAGACGATCAAGCGCCTGCTGTTCCATTATACGCGCCCACTACTGATATATGGTATGAATTTCTGGAAAGCTTTAGTTTTCGCGACTATCCTTATGCTCTCAAATTAATTGATTCGCTGATTAAAAATCAACCTGACAGCTTGGAATATCAAATATATCGCGCTCGTTGTCTTTCTGCAATGGGAAAAACAGACGAAGCTCTCAGCATTTACGATAACTTAGCTCAAAAATACAATGACAAAGACGAGCAATCGGCGATTCTTTCCGAAAAAGCTGTAGTTTTCGTACAAAAAAATAAAAACAAGAATGCTTTAGAACTGATACAGTCTATAGACAAAGATAATCCGCAAACATCATTGCGTTACATGACTTGTAAAGCGATTGTGTTAATAGCAAATGATCAACATGATAAAGCGCTTGAATTACTTACGAATTCAATTATAAAGAAGGGGTTTGGATTACGTTATGATTATCTCAATAATGCTTTTTTATATGTCGAGTTGTGCTGTTTAGCAGGACATTACGATGAAGCATTACACATGGCTGATCAGCTTATAAATGTTGATTCAAAGTATGGTCGTTTCTGGCTTGTTCGTGCATATTTAAATATGAAATTACATCCTGATAATGTATTAATCACTTTAGAACGCGCTGATAAATGTAAAGATGAACCTGTTATTCGTGGAGAAATACTATTATTAAAAGTCTATTATTATACTCAGATAGAACAGAATTACTCCCAAGCCATTGAATATCTGCAGAAATTAATGGATATTAAATGTCAATGGAATGACTTTAATAAAAACACCTGTTTAACTTTTCTTTACATTATGACGGAACAGTATGATAAGGCTGGAATTACTATTAAAAAATTAGATTCTCTTGCTAAAACGGATGAGGAGCAATATGAAGTCTTTTGTTATAAATTGTATTTAGCTCACATCAACAAAGACGGAAAAGAAATACAACAATTATTGGAAAACAATAAAAAGCTGTGCCAATATTGCGAAAAAATGAATAATGGGAAAATGTTAAAAGTTTTCCGAATGGCTGCCAAAGCATATCAGCAGCCGTCTGATAATGAACTTGCACAACTTGTGTCTGACTTTATGGCTGATTTCAAAGTTCCGAGAAAAGAAATACCATTGACGGTTTTCTTTTACTCTTTTGATTGGGATAAAAGTTTATAACGTCACGTAACAAGCAATATTTTGTTCTCCTATCATATTACATTTTTTCCTTACCGCTTTAGCTATGAGGAAATAATAATCTAAAAACTGTAGCCCACGCCTTCAGGCGTGGGTTTTTGTTGATAAATCCAAGGGCGCGGTTTTCCTGTCCAAGCAGTTCCCAGAATCCTCCCAGTTGTTTCCAGCAGCATTTTGAGCGTTTCCGCGATCTCACGACGAGCATTTTTCTTTACTGCCATATTGTCTAACGGAAAATTTCATCTTGCAAAAAATATCATCTAGCGCTATATTTTATTCAACAAAAAATTGTTCCCTATGCGTTTTTTTATTCGGCTCTCTAACAAAATCTATGGGTAAGATTTGGTTCAGGCAATTTCCCAAGGGTATGGAATAAAGCGGTTTGCAGCGTTTCATCGCTACCAAACCCATAGCTTTTTCTTACGGTCAATTTAATCTTGTTATTAAAGCCCTCTACAACGCCGCTGGAAAGGCGTTTAGAGGCAAACCAGTTCATAATAAGTTCTTTGTGATTTCGTATCATTTTTACGAACTTTTTCAAGGGCGTTATTCGGCTTTTGAGAGCTTGAGTACACCATTTGTCTAAATATCGTTCCGCCCAATATGCGCTCTTATATATCCAAAAGCGGTCAAACGATTCTTTTAACAAATACGCTCGAACGCAGCGTAAATTGTAACCTAACAGCTCCTTTAATTTGGGAGCTTGCGTTTCACTCAAATTCTCTGAATTCTTTAATAATAGCCATTTACTCCCTGTTAATACCGTTTCCTTGCCTTCGCTGCGAAGACGTCTTATTTCTTCTTTGCGCGTCTGATCAACCGCTTCATTTAAATGCTTTTTAATATGAAATCGGTCAAGGATATTCAAGGCGTTGCCGCAATGTTCTTTGATCGTTTTCAGATATGGCTTCCACATATCGCTGCAAACCCATTGTATTTTTTCAGAACGTGGAACGTCGTCAGCAGGTTCTTTGTTAAACTCATCAAAGAATCGTTCCATAGTCTGTTCCGTCCGGTCTTTTCCTATCCAGAGCAAACGCTTGTTTGAATCGTCAATCTGGTATATGAGCGTTAAATACTTATGTCCGCTGCGGTATTGTATCTCATCGACGCCTATGGACTCAATGTCTTCAAGGCTTCTATGTTTTAGCCCATACTCAACGATTTGCCTTACGGCGCGAGCTACTTTGCCGTATGTCGTATGAAAATATTTGGCTACGCTTGACCAGTCCATTCTTCTTGCCCAAGTAGCCAAGAAATGAACCTGCTCTTTAGTCTGAGTTTCCTTCCCTTCCGCCCAAGGAACCTTTTCTGTAACGACGCCGTGTTCAGGACAGGAAACTCGTCTCATAAAGTATACCAGGAATACCGGAATGCCCCACAGCATCGGAAAGTCAAAAAAACGCTCAACGCGGCTGGTGTCGTAAGTTGGACAAGGGCGACCGCAATGCGGGCAAATGCCTTGGCTATTTTTGCGTGGACGCATCCAAAATCGCAATTGCTGAATGCCTTTTCCATTATTTTTTCGAATTTTTTCGCAATTTGTAGCCACAAACCCCTTGTAATCTGTCGTTGAATTGAATATACTAATCATTGGACATTGACTCCTATTGTTGTTATTGTTGTCAAAAAAAAGTATTATATAACAATTTGAGAAAATGTCCACCTTTATTTTGTTTTTTGTGGATTTTTACCCACAGATTTTGTTAGAGAGCCTTTTATTCAAAGGAACTCGCGTGACTAAAAAGCGTCATTTGTCAGATATCGGAGAACGAAAAATGAAAACGTTTGTACAAACTATTGCTCTGTTGATTATCGCTGTTTTGTCGGTTGCGTTGTATGCCGACGAGTTGCCGTCTGACAATCCTTCCAGCGCTTTTGATGAACTTCCGCCTGTACCAGTGTTCGATACTACCGCCAGCGATTGGAATAACTGTTTGGAAAGTTTTGATTTTCGAGATTATCCCAACGCGCTCAAGCTGGTAAATTCACTCATTGAGAAACATCCAGACAACTTGACGTTCCTGATTCGTCGCGCCCGTTGTTTGTCCGCAATGGGAAAAGCAGACGAAGCTCTCAGCATTTACGATAACTTAGTTCAAAAATTCAAGGACAAAGACGAACAATCGGCTATTCTTTCCGAAAAAGCGGTTGTTTTGGTACAAATGCATAAAAATGAAGAAGCGCTAAAATTAATACGTTATGTAGATGATAGCAATCCTCTAAATTCTCATCGGTATATTACCTGCAAATCTATGGTTTTGATTGCAAATAAAGCTTATAAAGACGCTTTACCACTATTATTATGTTCGTTGGAACAAGGAGAAAGATTACAAACAGAGGATTATTGTAATAACGCTTTTTTATTAGTAGATAACTATTGTAAAATAGAACATTATGATATTGCTTTAAATATTTTAGATCAATTATTGGAACATTATCCAATGTATGGTCGTTTTTGGCTTGCGCGTGCGGCATTATGTACTTTGTTCAACCGTGATAATGTGTTAAACATTTTGGAAAAAGCGGAAAAATGTAAAGACGCTCCAGCTATACAAGGAGGTATACTTTTTTTAAAGGCTTATTATTACGCCTATATAAATATTAACTTAACACGCGCAATTGAATATGCACAACAACTAATGAATGAGAAGAGTCAGCTTGGCGATTTTGGGAAAACGTTGTTCTTATCAGAATTATATTTATCGGCAAAACAGTATGATCAAGCTGCACTATTAATTAATAAACTCGACAAATTAGCAAAATATGATTTGGAACGGCACAGAACAGTCTGGCAAAAAGCGAGGTTATACTTTTACATTGAAGATTTTAAAGCATTTAACGATTTGTACAAATCATATGAAAAAAATGATAGTTTACGTTTGTATGACAAGAATAACGAAGATGGTCAATTAGAATTTTCATTGAAAGTTTGCTTATTAGCCTGGCAACAAAAGGCGGATAATGAACTTGCACAACTAATGTACATGAGTTGTAAAAATAGTAAATTTCTTAAATTTGAGTTTCCTTTAACATTTCTCTTTTATACGGCAGATTGGGATAGACAGTTATTTTAAGAGTTATCCGTATAAACGCTCAAAGAGGAATAAACAGGTTCAGACGCTGCGCGATGAAAAGAGTAATACAAGATGGGGTCTATTTTTTGAGGAACTATTAACCTCGGGATTCTCAGTGGACATTTTTTCTGTTGCGGACTTATGTCCGCGATCCAGTAAGATTTTTGGCTGCGTCTTTGGGAAATAGCAGGGCGAAGTGTTTTAAAATTCAATCGTCTTCTAAACTAAACAGCGTTGGAGTTGACGTAGTTTCTTTGTTACACGTCCCTGCTATTAAACAACGCTGAGAGGACAAGTCCGGATTTTTACAGCCGCAAATATGGACGCTCAAGCCGTATTTGGATGCGCGCAGCGTTAAACGTTCATAGATCGAACGCCGCAGCTCAATCGGCGCGGAATCTATTATACTGTTTCGAGCGCGAATCTGAATTCTTTCGGTATGGCTGTACTTTGAGATCATTTCTTCAATTTGGGGTTGAAGATCCGAAGGAATCGAACTCTGTTCGAAACGGCTTTTCATTAAACGATAGATTACAGGTCGAAGAAACAGGACGCTAGCCGCGATAGAACGAACCGACGGAGAAACCGCCTGACACAAACGGTCGAATTCCTCATCGGAATCCGTTAAGCCCGGCAGGATGGGATCCAGCCGAACCGTGGTTTTGACGCCGCAGTCTGCCAAACGCCTGATTTGCGATAGCCGGACGTCAACCGGCGCCGCGTTCGGTTCAAAGATTTGACGAATCGCGTCGTTCGTGGTAATCAAACCGATTTGAGCAAAAACAAGGTTCGGACGCTTTTCCAGAACAGACCAAACGGAATCCGGAATTCGCCCTTTTGTGAGAAACGCCACCTCAATTTGGCGTTCCAATAGAATATTGAGCATTTGCCGCGTTACGTCAGCAAACCCGTCTATTGGCTGAAACAAGTCAGACGACGGGCTGAAATAGACGCGGCGCGGCAATCGTCTTTTTTTGTTCAGTTCGTTTTCTAACTGTTGTGGAAGCGAGTCATAAACCTGAACGAAGCTGTTTCCCGGATAAGAACTGTATCCTTGAGTATAGCAGTACAGACAGCCGTGAGCGCAGCCAACTGTCAAATTGATTGTTGACACGTCAGACAAACAATCCATCGAAGACGTTGATAAAACGGCAGATTTGCGAGTTATATACTCGACCCGGGGACTGTTCATGAAAGCGTTTCGGAAATGCTGGCTGGGTAATATTTCAAGGGACGTCTTTAATAATAACATAAAAAGGGGGATTATACAAGGTATGGGGAGGATTTTTTCTGTTGCGGACTTCGTCCGCGATCCAGTAAGATTTTTGGCTGCGTCTATGGGCAATGGCGGGGCAGTTATTTGGGGGGTAGAACCGCG
>JAZRTH010000676.1:0-10456 GCA_045651945.1 Thermoguttaceae bacterium | reverse complement strand
TTCTTCAAAATAGACAGATAAACCAAACAAATATGGAATTCTCTTAAGTTGATACGTATGGGGCGGACGCCATCCGTGAAGGTTTCCGGCTTACGCAATGCGGTATTTCACCCTTCGCGACGTTTCGGTTCGCCGTTATGTTCGCTTCGCTCATACCCACGGGTTTACACCCGTGGCTCGCCTAAGATCAATAATCTTCAAACTCCATTTCCGGGATTTTCTCCCAGCGGGAATGAGCGTCGCAGCCGGTTCTCTGCCGGTATTCCTTGAAATCGACGCCCATATATGCGTTCTTCCATCGGAACAGTTTCTGCTCTTGCTGGTCATCCCCGCCCGACAAGGTCGGTTCCTGATTGGAAGCGGGTGTCTTCGAATCCTGCTTTTTCGGAGACATAACCTCGTCATTTCCGCCAGCGCGGCTCGCGCCTTGCCAGTAGACGTTGTAGTCGATATCCCAGTTGGGGTCTTCAACGCGGTTGTTGCCGAACCACAGCATCGTATTCGCCGCCCGGCAGAACTTGTTGTTGCGGTACGTGATTTTCAAACTCTTGACGTCAAACCCGTATGCCAGCATTGGGGTTCCGCGCTTGTCCGGACGCTGTTCGTGCGACCAGCCGAACCCGGAATCGTAACAGACGTTGTTCTCGAAAACCAGCCCGTCCACGACGGTTTGCTTTCCGGACAGCCACGTTTCGTAGCTCTGTTCGCAAAGCCAGGTTACGTTTCCGCGCCAAACCATGTTTTCCACCCGACAGTTGTCGGGGCCCTGGTTGGTCATAGCGGTGTCGTAGACCTGCCAAAAGCGGTTGTTCTCAACCAGAATGTTTTTCGCTCCGCACCAGAACTCGATTCCGTTGCCGTATCGAGTCGGCTTTCCGTCATGCGTATACAGATGAGAGCCGCCAATCCAGAAGAAGTCGCAGTTGCGAATTATCGCGTCGTGAACGTCCGCGCCTTTGATTCCATGCGCTCCGGTATATCCAAACGCCAGCCCATCGACAATAAACCAGCTTTGATCGGTCATCTCGGCTGTATGCTGACGAATCGCCGCTTCAAAGAACGAGTACGCCTCCGCCAGGTTCTTCTTGCTGTAGACGTAGAGCGTTCTGGCGCCGGAATGAGGGGAAAACGGCGAGGAAAAAAAGTCGCCCTGCTGCTTGAGTTCGTCCAGACTCCAGCGTTTAAACAGAGCAATCTTTTCTTTGTCGCCTTTTTTCACCGCAATCACGTTGCCGACGTCGGAGCTAAGCCCGAGCGTTGTAACGACGACGGCATACGATTCCAGCGGAACGAACTCCAAAACGCAGCCGTCGGGGATTGTTTCGCCCATGAAAAACGTCGTGCGACCGTCCTGAGCCGTTTGCCCCGGCAAATAGATCATCGTGTATTCTTTCCATTCAGACGTGAATGTAACAGAGTCTTTTTTATCGACGCTGACCACGGTTCCGTAGTTCGCCCACGGCATTTTGTGCTGCATTAAATTCGGCAGAGGTGTTGTAAACGGTTTGCTGGCGCGAGCGCGAAACTTCAAATAGAAGCCCTGCCCTGCGACAATCTCAAACGGCGAGACAGAGAACTGAATCTGGTTGTTACTGGTCCCCTTTTTGTTACACGTCAACTGCCAGACGATTTGTCCCGATTTATCTTTTGACGATTTCAGATCCGCTTTCCCCTGTCCTTCGCAGTAGAGTTTCCAGTAGGCGTACGTTTTAGAAAAAGGCGTTTCCCGATTCGTGAACTCGTAGCCGTCTGCTTTGGTTTTCCAGAGATTCTCGCCCGCAGGAAGCCAGCAGTCGGGGCTTGTCAGATCGACGCTGCCCAGGATTCTCGGCTTCAGCCCCGTCCCGTAAGACGAAAAGACAATCGGATTCCCCTGTTTACCAGACTGGATTCTCAGCGTTCCGCGCCAAATCTGCCCGCGGCAAAAGAGAACCTTGTCTCCCGGCTGCAGAGCCGTCTGGTTGATTTTATCGAGCGATTTCCACGCGGTCTGAGGACTCGTACCCGCCGCCGCGTCCGACCCGTTGAGGGCGTCGACGTAATATTCCGCCGCCAAAACCTGCGACGCCATCAGAACAAGAACAATTATCGCGTTTCTGAAATGTAACATGATCTCTCCTTTTGAATTACTGTAATTATTACTCATTCGGTAATTGCATAACATTTGTTGTGAAACAGCTTCTAGCTCCTAGCCTCTAGCTGTTAGCTTTTGATGTCTGCTTCCGGCTTTAAAACTATCAGCTTAGAGTCGCAATCGCTCAAGCTAATAGCTAGCAGCTAATAACTAGCGGCTTTATTTCTTTTGCGCTTTTAGACGCCGGACGATTTTTCTCAGCGTTGCTTCTGAACTCGCTTCGCATTCCCAGACGACAATGACTTTCCAGCCCAGCGAGCGCCAGTCGCGTTCATGCTGTTTGTCGCGTTCGACGTTCTTTTTGAACTTCTCTGACCAGTACCCGGAATGGGCTTTGGGGCTTTTATTTCTCGTACACGTCGGCGAGACGTGCTGATGCCAAAAGCAGCCGCGAACGTCAATTATCGTCCGGTACTTCGGCAAGACGATATCCGGCTTTCCCGGCAGGCTCTTCACGTGCAGACGATATCGAAACCCCTGCTTGTGCAGGTACGACCGCACAACCTTTTCCGGGGTCGTGTCTTCGCTTTTGACTTGCTGCATGGCGAAATGCCGCTGTTGGGGAGAAAGGGAATCCATAGGTAATTATTTACTTAATATAAACAACCAGACCGCTATTCCTCCTGATCGTTTTCTTCCTCTTGATTGATTTTGGGTTTAATTCCCAATAGCTTGTGAAGCGTATGCTGAATCCAGTCTTGTAGGTTGTCTGTATTGATATCGTTAGCAAAAAGCGGGTTGATGCCCAGCCGTCTTAATACCTTGATGGATTCATTATCGCCCTGCTTTGCCGCCTCGATATACCATTTAATCACCTCAGACGCGTTGACGGGCGTCCCGATGCCGAAAAAGTAGCATTTGCCGAGAAACGCCTGTGAAAAGACGTTCCCGTTCTTCGCCGCTTTGAGATACCATTTTAACGCTTCTTCCTCGCTTACGTCAACGCCTTCTCCGTAATAATAGCAGTCGCCCATTCTGCGCTGAGCGTCAGCGTCCCCTTTGTTGGCAACGATGCGAAACCATTTCACCGCTTCCGCTTTGTCTTTTTTCACGCCGATGCCGTAAAAGTAACAGCTTGCAAGCAGAAACTGCGATTCCAAATCCCCTTGCGCCGCCGCCTCTTGATACCACTGAACCAGTTCCGGCACGGGTTTCAAATCCTCTAAGCTTTGCCCCTTGGATTTTACCGCCGATTTGAACTTCCCAGCTACGCAAAAATATACAACGATCCCGCAAAGAGCGACAAGCAAAAGAATCAATAATACCGGTCCTATCATAGCGTCTCTCCATTCAGTTGAACAAACTCAGCTTTGCCCAAGCATTATTATACGCGATATCAAATTGAGATACAAGAGTTCAGAGAGAGCTTTTTAGAAAAATTTTAGTTGCTGCGCTATTAATGCGTAATTCGTAATGCGTAATGCGTAATTACGCAAGCGGCGGCGAGGCGCCGCTCCCAATCCGCGCTGCCGCGCGAGACGTATTATCATCGCTCCCGTTGGTCGCTTTGATTTAAGCTCTATTCCCTACTCCCTATTCCCTACTGCCTACTGCCTACTGCCTTTTAACACCTCATCCATCTTCTTCGCAACGGCGCGAATCATCGGGACGGCAACGGCGTTGCCGGTTTGACGTCGGATTTCCTGCAGCGACACGACAATCTTAAACGTATCGGGGAACCCTTGCAGACGAAGCAGCTCTCGGGCGGACGGGCGACGAACGCCGTTGACGAGCAGATAATTATACGACGCCCCCGTTCTCAAAGCGCAGGAATAGTTCAAAACAGAAATGTTGCCAGACTTGTTCTCGTGCCAGATCGACGGGTAGAAAACGTCTTTGTCTGCAACGCGTTCCCGCCGCTTTTGGACGATTTTTTCAGACGCAAAGAGGGATTTGTCGACCGCGTCGTCCGGCTCTAAAACGTCTGCCAGATTGTACGGCTGAACCGGGAAGTCGAAGTTGAACGCTTTCGCCTTTCGGGCGCTGCGGAAAGCGACGATGATGATTCGTTCCCGCTTTTGCGGAACCCCAAAATCCAGAGCGTTCAACACCTTCCATTTGACATGATACCCCAGCTGATCCAGCAGTTCCAGAATCACGGCAAACGTCCGACCGCGGTCGTGCGTTGTAAGCTGTTTGACGTTTTCCAGAAGAATCGCCTTCGGCTTGCGATAGTCCAGAATTCGGGCGATCTCAAAGAACATCGTACCCCGGGCGTCGTCAAAGCCCTTCATTTTGCCCATGATAGAAAACGCCTGACACGGAAACCCCGCCAGCAAAACGTCGTGCGCGGGAATGTCTCGGGCGTCAATTTGCGTTATGTCCCCCGCCGGACGATGACCGAAATTCGCCTCGTACGTATCGCAGGCGGCTTCGTTCCATTCCGAGGCGAATACGTTCGTATACCCCAACTCGTCAAACGGAATTCGAATGCCGCCAATACCGGCGAATAGGTCGATGAACTTCATAGAGGCAGGGAGTAAGCAGTAGGCAGTAGGGATAGGCGAGCCGGGGTGCGTAAGCCCCCGGAAATAGCGGCTTTAGCCGCTTGAAAAAACTTCCGGCCGCCAGCAAGCTGACGACCTTTTATGGAAGTTTTTTCAAGCTTATTTTATGAGGGGAAAACCTTTTTTGAAAAAAAGGTTCTTCCCCTCAAACTCCCCTTTCCAAAAAACTTTAGTAAGGGGAGAAAAATATAAAACAATTAAACTTCGAGGAACGCGAAGCGCTAATTACGCATTACGAATTACGCATTTCGCATTAATCCGCCGTATGAATATTCCGAATAAATCCCTTCGGGCTCATGGCGTCTGCAGCAATAGGACTGGACGTATGCGTACCAACGTTTCCGGCTTTGTCCTGCATTTCCATTTTGATAATAATCCGAGCTGGCACGTCGTTGGGCATCGTCCAGAGATAATCCCCAATAGCCGGCAGCTGGTCGGCAATGAGGCTCCACGGCTCCTGACCGTCGCGGCTCCAGTACAGAGCTACCGGCGTCTGGGACGGGTAGTCGTCTGAACAGACCCAGTGCAGACGCATTTGCGGGATGCTGGAGTCGACGCGAATTTCCGCCGATTTCAGTTCGCCGATTGGAGCGGTTCTGTCCAGGACAAGCCAGGACGCCGGCGGTTCCCCCGGCATCGGAGGACGTCCGCCAAGCCCTGCTCCGTTTTTCACAACCAGTTTAAGTCCGTAAACCCCGTCTTCTGAAAGTTCTACTGCAATCGGGGTGATATTGTCGTTATCAGTCGCAAGCCGGAACCAGTCCGCCCCGCGATTGCGCGTTGCCCAAAGTTCAACCGACCCAACGCCGGAACGGCCAACAGACGTGATCTCGTAGTCCAGGTCAAAGCGCGGCTTGTTGATAATCATGGCGTTTGAAAAGTCCGCAGGCGCGAATCGAGGCAAAATCGGACGATCAACTCGCGTTGACGTTATCGGTTTGGGAAGCTCGCCGCTCTCTCGAACAGCCGACCATTCCGGAACGGAGCCAGACGACGGAATCGGAGCGGGTTCGCCGACAGCGCTTTTAGAGTCATCGCTTTCGCCCGACGAATTGAGAAATGCAGAACGGAACTCGCCGCGCGCCAACGCGTCTGTTCCAACAACGTTCTGACGAGCCGCGCCCGGCAAATACGCGGTTCCAACCCCGCCGGTCAACGGAACGTTCCATAAAACGACAGTCGGAATCTTCGCCTTGTCTTGAGCTTCGCCCCGGATATAGAGCTGAGGAATCCCGCGTGAAACCTGAATGGTAAACTGACCCGTCGCCCCGGCGCTGCCGTCTGGATTGTTAAACAAAACCGTCGACCGTGAATTGAGCGGAATAGGCGTCCAGTCGGCGGTTTCCGAATACCGCTGATAAAATCGAACTGTATCCACATCCGGGTTCCGGTCCGTCAGAGTCCAGTAAATTGTCAGTTGATCTTCCCCGGTCTTCTGCGTTTCGATTTTCATAATCGGCGCAGTCGTATCAATTACAATCCGAAGGTCAGGACGCGCGCCTAAATTCGGCGTCGGACTGTTTTCCATTCGGCTGGGACGAATCGCAAACCAGTATTCCCCGTCTGACCCGACGCGAACGTTAAACTGCCGCGATCCGTTGGTTGTTTCGTTGGCGGGGACAAGAGATTTATACAGTTCCCACGACTGTCCGCGATTTTTGGAAACGTACAGATTCAGCGGCGCGTTGGCGTCCGATTCGTCATTTAACTGATAGGGAATATAGAAATCGTTCTGCCGCAAATACGCCATGGGAACCTCTGGAGTTGAAACGGTTCTTTCCCCGCCCGCCAAAAACGGGTCAGCAGCAAAAGAACTCGCCCCCAAAAGTATTGTTGCAATATTGACAATACAATTTATCAGAAAAAACGTTGCAAGTCGAGGGCAAGTTTTACCTTTCTCGCAACTCGCAACTCGCAACAGACGTTTCATAACTTTTAAATATTTTTTTGAATTTTTTAAAAATTTGTATTCCCCTTTATTCAATTATACGTTATAATTCTAATCGGACAGAAAAATAATCTGAATTATTTTTTCCATGAATATTCCGATTAGGTAAAATTTAGAGGTTAAATGATTTATACCAGCCTCGGACGATTTTTTTTGATTTCGTCAGCTCCCCTTCCCGAATTTTCAGCAACCACATGGATAATGACCATCGCGGGGTTAATTATATTTTTTGCCGCGTCCGTGTACGTTTTTCGCCGTCTTCGAGAAGCCGCTAAAGAAGAGCCGTACCTCGGACCGCACGCTATTCTCTCAAAATTTAGAGACTTGCGAGATAAAGGAGCCATTTCAGAAGAAGAATTTCGGAAGATAAAACTGCTTATGGCTGACCAAATTGCCGGCGAAGACAACAACGCCAGTCAGGAAGAACAATAACCAAAGTCTTTCCCATATATCTTTCCTAAATATCGAGAGTTGCGCTTCAGGCGTTATAATAAGGAAAAAATTTCAAAAAAATTGAAAGAAACACAAAAAAAGATTGTCTTTTTTAAAAATACTAGGTTATAATAAATGATAATTGAAGTGAACTATGGATATCGGCAGTAGCGTTTTACCTTTATCCAAGTCAGTCATCAATTGACCTATATCACCTCTTTTATGGAGATTTAACATGAAATTACGCAGTTTACTTTTATCGACGGCTATTGCCCTGCTCAGCGCAACCGTTGCATTCGGTCAATACTACAATAACGACTCCAACCGCGTCGGCGGCGTTTCCATTGACGCCAACGGTTTGGTCAACAACGTACAAAAAAGCGAATCGGCAAAGCTGGTTCAGGCGCAGCAAGCCGCTCTGCAGCCCATCGCGGAAGATTTGCAAAAGGCGTCTCCCGCTCGAAAGATTTCGCTCAAGGCGATTAACGAAGCCGTCGCCAAGGCTAAGGCAGATGGACAGACCATTCCAGACGCTGTCGCGTTTTTGGGCGGTTTGACCAAAATTGAATTCGTCGTCGCTCTCCCGGAACAGAACGACATCGTTCTTATCGGTCCAGCTGAACCGTGGAAAATCGGAAACGACGGATCCCCGGTCGGAACCGTAACCGGCGCGCCGATTATGCTTCTGGAAGACCTCGCCACCGCGATTCACACCTGCGCTCAGGCGCAGCGCGGTCCGATGTCCTGCTCCATCGACCCGACTCCGGAAGGAATGAAAAATCTTCACGCGTTCGCGTCCCGCCTCACCCCCAACATGAACCCGGCGAAAGCGGCTCAAAAGATCGAACAGGTTGTCGGCAACCAGTCCGTTCGCGTTATGGGCGTCAACCCGACGACTCACTTCGCGCAAGTCATGGTTTCTTCTGATTACCAGATGAAACAGATTTCCATGGGCGTTCGTCCTGCTGGCGTTGCTAACCTGCCGCCGTTTACGAAGTTTGTTGAATTCAACTCGACCGGCGCTCAAAACGCGATGCCGCGCTGGTGGCTGGCTCCGAACTACGGCGCTGTCCTGCGCGATCAGTCCGGCTTGACCTGGCAGATTCAGGGCGGTTCCGTTAAGACGATGTGCGAAGCGGACTTCTACGCTGGAGACGGCGTTCGTCAGCAAGGCGCAGCCAAAGTCGCGTCCGGATACCAGAAATGGGCGGACGTCATGACTGACCGTTACGCCGACCTGTCCAAGGCGGAACCGGTCTTCGGACAGCTTCGCAACTGCATGGATTCTGCCGTCGTTGCCGCGCTGATTGTCAAAGAAAACATGATGCGCAAAGTCGGCAACGCCTTTACGGACGTCACAGAACTGACGCTGTCGGAATTCAACGAACCGAAAGAAGTCCCGTGCATGGCGGCTGTCAACAAAGCGCGCCGCGTTACAATCGTCTGCGGCGGCGTCGACATTGACCCGTGGCTGATCCTCAACAACGTTCAGGTTAAGAAAAGCCTCAGCGCCCTGTCCGCCAACGTAGAATTCGAAGAAGGCTCCTTCTATGCCAACTAAACTAACTTTCAGGGCTTGAATTCAAGCCCTCTATCGCCAACTTCCCCACAGCCGTCAATCCTGACGGCTGTTTTTTTATATTAATTAATGGAGTAGTTTGGGTACAATTGCACACGGTTGAGCCCGGTTCGCGGGCGTGTCGCCCGCAAAGAACCGCGTAGCGGTTCACTTTTAATAGCCGTGGGTTTTAACCCACGGACTTAACGGATAACGAAAAAAGAAATCGCCCCCTTGACTTCTAAAATCGGGGAAAGTACAATTACAGTTAGAAGTTTTCCTTTAACGTTTGGAGAGATTGAAAGGCAAGTTATTATGGATTCGAAAGCTTTAGATTGTCCTACCTTGTCAGCAAAAGACAGAGATGCTGGCGAACGCCGCGTCATCCTCATTGGCGCGGAACGAGCGTATTTTAGATGGTGCCGTCCTGGTATGTTCATGATGGGGTCGCCGAAATCAAAGCACGAAGTTACGCTGTCCAAAGGTTTCTGGATCATGGAAACGCCAGTTACGGTTGGCATGTTTGAGGCGTTTGTTACAGATTCTCCATACAAACCTAAAGGAGCGCCATGGATATGGATAAAAGGAATCAACTGTAAACCAAATTCAGAGTATTCTTGGGACACCCCGGGCTATGATTATGATAATAGTTATCCTGTAACGTGCGTTAGATGGGAAGCTGCAAAAGCATTCTGCGAATGGCTGAGTGATGAAAAAGGTCTGACAATGCGATTGCCAACGGAAGCGGAATGGGAATACGCTTGTCGTGCTGGAAATGACTCGTTTGCAGAAAGCTTGGACGAGATAGCGTGGCATTTTTCAAATAGCGCCGAACCAGGTAAATCGGCTCATCCTCATCCGGTTGCAACGAGGAAACCCAACGCTTTGGGCATTTACGATATGCACGGCAACGTATGGGAATGGTGTCAAGACTGGTATGAAGAGTTTTCCAATAAAAGCGTTACTAATCCAACTGGACCTAAAAATGGAACTAGCAAGGTTATTCGCGGTGGTAGCTGGGCAAGCAGTAGCAAGTTTTGTCGATCGGTAAGTCGCTTAGGACGTTATAATCACGATCGATGGAAATATAGTAGCAACTACACGGGCTTTCGCGTAGTTTGCGAATGTGAACAACAGTAGAAGATTGTAACCAAAAGGCGAGCCACGGGTGTTAACCCGTGGGTATAGTACCAATAACCAATGAGTTCTGTAAGCCCGGGAACTAACGTTCCCGGCTCGCCGACGCGTTGCGTTAACTCCTCACTCCTCACTCCTAATTCCTAACTACCCCAATCCATGAATACAAGACTATCATTTCTCATTCTGGCGTTAATACTGTTTACCGGCATAGCGAAGGCTCAAGATGTAACAGATGCGTCGAAGACGATTGCGTTGATTCTCGATCAGCGACCGGGAGAGGTTTGTCAGCCGGATTCCGGGTATGCGATTGAAATCGCCCAGCGGGCGGCGAAACGATCCGGGGCGGCGCTGGACGTCTTGTACGTCTCTCAAGCGGGGAAAATCTGCGCTGCCAACGCCCTGCCCTGCGATCTGGACAAATACGCCGTCGTTTGGGCGTATCAGGGAGATTACGGAATCAGCCAGTCCAGCCCGCTGTTTTCCTCATCGGTCAAAGAGGCGTTGAAAAAACATCTCGACGCGGGGAAGGTCGCGATATTGTCCGGCGGGGCGGCGGCGTTGATTGGCGCTTTGGGAACGGACGAGAACCCGCTCGATATGAAAACCGCGCCGCTGACGTTCGGCAACGACCGGTCGCAGACGGGATACAGACCGGCGCGAGTCGCCGACCCGATTTGGGCGGGGCTGGAAATGGATCGCGGCGTATTCTGGTTTACAAACGCGGCTTATCAAACCTT
>JAZRTH010000675.1:0-7470 GCA_045651945.1 Thermoguttaceae bacterium | reverse complement strand
ACAAACCCGTGGACGCACCCGTGGATCTTTGTGTAATTAGTAATTAGTGATTAGTAATTAGTAATTGAAGGAGAAGTAACAATGTCACAAGATAAGATTAGTCGCCGAAATGTGCTGACTTCAGCGTTGGGGCTTGGACTTGGATTCGGACTGACGTCCCTTGGAAATGCGGAAGAAACTGCGGCAGAATCGAAAGAAAAGAAACCGCGTCGGGCCAGAAAGCAGGAATCGACCGTTTGGAAATACGTCCCGATTGAACCCGAGCCAGCCGCTCAAAAGGCGTACGAATACTATAAAGAACACGGCTGTATGTTTGGGCTGGTCAAGGCGGCGATTCTCGCCTATGCGGACGCCGTCGAGTCCGTCGACCCGGATCAGGCTCAGGCGTGTCGACAGTTCCCCTTTGGCGTTTTCAAATACGGCAGAACCGGGTACGGCGGGCAGGAAAGCCTCTGCGGAGCGATAAACGGAGCAGGGTTCTTTATGAGCTTGTTTATTGAATCCCCCGCCGACCTGTATCCGTTACAGAAAAAGCTGACGGACTTCTATAAGGAAACGCCGCTGCCGACGTTTATTCCAGAAACGGACATCGCCCCGAACTTTGCCAAGGCGACGTCGGGCAGCGTCCTTTGCAAAGACAGCGTCGGCGCCTGGCTGGCGCTCAGCGACGCCCCGGAACACAAACAGCTGCGGTCAGAACGCTGCAAGCGGCTGACGAGTTCCGTTTTGATTTATACAATTCAACTGCTCAACGAGTTCTTTGCTCAGGAAGAGGAAAATTAGAATCAAAGAACAAGGCGGCGAAATCTCGTCGCCCTATTTTTTTTCGCCGCGAAGCGGGATTTTCGCTCGAACGGCTTTGACAACGCACGGGGGCAGGAAGCGTTTGAGTTCTTCGTTTCTCGCCAGGTGAGCGATTTGCTTGATAAGCGAGCTGGAAACGTGCGCCAGTTCTCCGTCGGCAATCATCATCAGCGTTTCCACGTCGGGAGAAAGACGGCGGTTTGCCATCATCATGGTCAATTCAGCAGGAATGTCGGTAATAGGACGAACGCCTCGAATCATAATCTTCGCCCCGCAGTCGCGAACAAAATCGACCGCCAAGCCGTGGAAAATCTGAATTTCCAGATTGGATATGTTTTCCGTCGATTTCAAAATCAGCTCTTTACGCTCTTCCGGCGTGAACAAAGCGGTTTTCTCGGCGTTGTCGCCAATGCCAACAATTAAATGATCAAACAGGCGCGAAGCCCGCTTGATGATGTCTAAATGTCCTAACGTTATCGGGTCAAAAGAACCGGGATATACCGCTTTTATTATCGGATGGGTCATTTTTCTCTCCAATTTTCCGTTTTTTGGCAATTCCCCTCTGGAATTCCTGAAAAATGGTATTATAATATATTTAGAAAATTATAAAAGGGCGAGTAGAAAAAAATATATCATAAGACGCGAGGCGTTCATTTTTAGTTACTTGCCTCAGTTTCCTAAATTACAAAAACCGATTTTCAATTATGGCAAAAAAACTTTGTTTGGCAAGCGTTATAATCTGCTTGTTGGTTTTTATCCTGTTTACAGTTGACATCAGCTGCGGAATTCCATTTTCCCGCGCCAACATTATCATGGACGTTGTAATGATGGTTTCGTCATTGACGATTCTCGTTTTAAGCTGGCTCACGTTCCGGGAGCAGGACAGGTAGGCAGGTATGTTTACGGGGGGCGGGTATTACCCGCCAAAAAACAATCAACCTTTGATATCGCGGACAATGTCCGTTCCCCGGAAACATATCGCCTCGACCAGTCCTTCCATCGTATACGTTTCAGCAACGGCGTCAACGGTAAATCCGTTTTTTTCAACGACGTCGGCTGTAATTGGGCTTATACAAGCAATTTTCGCCTTGCGAAGAGAGTCGCCCAGCATGTTTATTGTAGACTGCGCAATGGCAGAACTAGTCAGAGCAACCCAGTCAATCGCGCCGGAATTTAGCTTTTCCACGATTTCCGGATTTGGGTCAAGAACGTCTTCGCTTTTATATATAACAATTTGCGTCGTTTCAATTCCAACGCTTTCCAGCTGAGGCTTGAGTATTTCCCGACCGCGGCTGGCGCGAAAGAGAACCGCTTTGACTGGTTCGCCCGAGCGTTTTTTAACGTCCTCAACGATAGCGTCGGCAAGATTTTCCGCGCGGTATTTGTCTGGAATAATATCAACGTGAACGCCTTGTCGTTCCAGTTCCGCCGCCGTAGACGCCCCGACAGCCGCAACAGAAAGCGAATTAAGAGCATCAACGCTTTGCCCCAGCTCCGCAAGCCGGCGTAAAAACATGTTTACTCCGTTCACGCTGGAAAAAACGGCGTACGAATAATCATCCAGACGATTGATAACATTGTCAACTTCCGACCATGAATCCGGCGGTAAAATCGCAATAGCTGGCTGAATTTCAACTCGAGCGCCCTGTTTTTCTAACAGGGATTTGAGTTTATCCGCCTGTCCTTCCGGACGAGTAATCAAAACGCGTATATCAGCCATGACGTTCACTTTGGTTAAACCGGGTGTAAAAGGAAAAAAATATTGAAAAACTCATAAAAAAACGTCGAACCTACGCTATAGGGGGTTCTCGACAAAAAACGCTTTTTATATTATAATACATATTTACAAAAGAAAAAGGAATACCTTTTCTGGGGAGCGGACATCGTCCGCGAAAATCAAAGGTTGTTTTTTGGGCGGGTAATACCCGCCCCCCGTAAACATACATTATATTTAATCGCCATGTCAGACAGCAGCAACAACTTATCGGAAGAGATTAAAGTAGAAACCGAACAAACGCAGGCAACTCCAGAACAAGAAAATCCTTTCGCTATGAACGACGTCAAACGCCGTCGTTTGGAACACCTGTACGACCATGCAACAACCCAGTTCAATCAGAAGAACTATGATTATGCGGCAGACTTGTACATCCAATGCGTTTCCAACGACCCGGGCAACATGACATACGTTCAGGCGTATCTGGACAACCTTCGCAAAAAGTATAACAATAACAAGAAGGGCGATCCGATGGCGTTTTTCAAAATCGGCTCCCCTCGCAAAGCGGCTAAAAAAGCCTTGGGATTAAAAGAATACGCCAAAGCAATCGAAAGCGGTTTGCAGGCTCTGAGAATCAACCCATGGGACGTCCAAACTCTGACAATTCTCTGGGAAACGTGTATTGAACTTGGCTTCACGGAAACGCCGCTGGCGTATATGAAAATCGCTCTGGAAGGCAATCCCAAAGATATTAGCGTTAACAAATCTTTGGCAAACGTTTTGAAGTCTCTCCATCGTTTTAACGAAGCGATTTCCTGCTGGCGTCGAATTGAGCAGTGTTTCCCCAACGGAAACGAAGAAGCGGCTCGCAATATTACAGAGCTTATTGTCGCTAAAAACATGTACGAAGTCGGCGGTCGAAACGACGAAGACAAACGAACTGCCGCCACGGTCGAAACAACCAGTTCAAGCGGCGAAAAAGTCCAGATGTCTCAGGAAGACTTCCTCAAAAACAAAATCAAGGAACGTCCAAAAGAAGCGGATCGGTACATTGCCCTGGCAGATTACTACATCGCTTTGGAACAGTTTGACAAAGCAGAAAAGGTTCTTACCAACGCTGTCAAACAAACTGGAGAAACGGAAAACCGTGAACTGTTGGACAAACTGGAAGACTCTGCTTTGCGTAACCTGCGCCAGAAGCTGGTCGACATCGAAAGAACAAAAGGCAAGACGTCAGAGGAATGGAAAAAACTCCGTATGGATCTCAACACCAGAGAACTGGACGTCTGGAAAGGACGCTGCGAACGCTATCCCAACAACCTGGCGTTCAAGTACGAGCTGGGCTTGCGATACAAAATCAACGGAGACTACAACAACGCTATTATGCAGTTTCAGCCGGCTCAAAACGAACCGCGGCGTAAAGGCGTTTGCTGTCTTCAGCTCGGAATGTGCTTCCAGGCAATTAAACAGTATCAGATGGCAATCACCTCATACGATCAGGCGATTGCCAACATTCCTGACCGCGACGCGGAAAACAAAAAACGCGCATATTATGAAGCGGGACGTCTTACTTTGGGGTTAAAACAGCTTGAACTGGCAGAAAAATACTTAAAATCGCTCGCTGGAATGGATTTTAACTACAAAGATGTCGCCTCCCTCCTTGACAAATTGGAAGAATTGCGCAATAATATGGACTCATAATTTTAGAACTTCGTGGTAAGTCATAAGTGGCAAGTTGTGAGGACGCAAGCGTTGTTCCCACTGACCACTTAATACTAACCACTTACCACTTACCACTAACAACCATTTATAATTAAACTATGCCGAATCTGAAAAGCGCTAAAAAAGACCTGCGTCAGAATAAAGTCCGACGCGCCCGCAACCTTTCCGCCAAACGTGAATTGCGTACTTACATTCGCAAGTTCCGCGAAGCCTGCGCCGCTGGTAATGTAGAAGAAGCAACTGCTGCACTGCCCAAAACCTTCCAGAAACTGGACCGCGCCGCCGCTTCCAAACTGATTCACAAAAACACGGCTTCCCGTCTGAAGTCCCGTTTGGCGCAGCGTTTGCACAAAGTCGAAACTGCCGCTAAATAAGCAAAACATTTTCGTCTTTATTCAATAGAAGACGGCTTGAGATCTGTTTAGCCGCGCTTCTTAATTCGAATGGCGACTGCTGGAATTATTCAAGCGAACAATTCCAGCAGTCGTGTATTTTAAATTGGAAACTCTATCCAGACGATTTGAGTTTTTCTATATATCGCATACGCAACGGAGAGATACTCTAATATTTTTGCGTATCAATAATTATGCGTCTCAATAATATCTCAGGGGATAATCCGCATTGGGGATTGCCCACAGTTCAGGAGAAGACGGTTTGACAGTCTCAAGAGGAGCTTTTAACGGCGTCTTGGACGAAGGAACAATTGTCTCTGGCGGGGTTACTGTTAAAGCAGAGGCGACTGCCGCTTCCGCCGGGGCAGGTTTTGGCTTTTCAAATCTGGACAACGCTGAAATTTCATTTGCATCGGGTAAAATGGGCTCAGAAGACTCCGCTCTGGCAGGAACGATTACCGTTGGCGTCGACTCAGGCTGCGCTTCTTCACGATCCGTTTTTATTTCCGATTTTGGCTCCTGTTCAGCGTCTGTCTTTATTTCCGTTTTTGGCTCCTCGCTTTTGGGGGTTTCCAACTCTTTTGACGTTTTCGTATTCAACTCAACTTTTTGTTCAGGCTGGTTGCGAGGGACTTCGTCGTGCGGCGCGTCATTTTTTAACGCTTTGTTTGGAGAATTAACCGCTTCGTCTGTGTTGTTTTCCTCTGAAACTGGAAGTTTAACGAGACGAATTTGAATTTTTTCGTCGGTCGGCAAGTCGATACGGATAACAATCTGTTTTTTCTCCGAAGAAGCTGCAACGTTGTTCTGTTTATCGTCATTGTTTTGTTTATCGCCATCGTTTTGTTTATCATCAGACGCCTTTTCAACCAGCGCCGTCTGATTATGACGTTCCTTTCCGAGATGTCGGCGTTCCAGTTCCATTTTGAATTTATCACAGCCGGGCAGGAAGACAGTCAGTACAATCAATACTGCAATTACGATTATTCGCCGCATGGTTAATTCTCCTGTAATAATAAATTGGGAATTGACAGCAAGAAATACTACAGAAGTATTATACGCCTCAAGACAACAGGACGCGTCAGCGAGTTTAGCGTATCACGCTTTTTTCCGTTGAGCCAATGCGTGATAAAACAGAATTCCAGCTGTAACAGAGACGTTCAGACTGTCGGCGATCCCGTTCATGGGCAGATAAATTGGCTGAACGTTTGACCCGCGCCAGGCGGCTGTCAAACCGTCCGCTTCCGAACCGACGACAATAGCGCACGGCTGACGATAATCAGCAGTTGAGTATTCGATTGCGCCATCGACAATAGCTGCGAAAATAACGATTCCCTTTTTCGTCAGCCAGTCGACCGCGGCTTGAGACGTGGTTTCGACAACGGGAACGGAGAAAATCGTTCCCAGCGAGGCGCGAACGGCGTTGGGATTGTACAAATCCGTTTTGCAATCCGCCAGAATCAAAGCGTCCAGACCAGCGCCGTCTGCGCTTCGAAGCAAAGCCCCAACGTTTCCCGGCTTTTCTACGCCTTCTGCAACGCCAATAATCGGGTATTTCGACAATTTAAGAGAATCCAGCGTTCTGACTGGACGTTTGGCAATGGCGACTGCGCCCTCGTCTCGAGAACCGTAAGCGATTTTTTCCAGAACCGGCTCGGAAACGTCAACCATTTCCGCGCCGGAGGAAAACATCTTTTCCGTAAACTCTTTGTTACATCCGTTTGGATAATAAAATATTTTGGATACTTCAATTCCAGACTCAATGGCGCGCTGAATCTCCCGCCTTCCGTCAATTAAAAACAGCCCGTCTTCCCGACGTTTTTTCCCGTCGCGAAGTTTAACGGCTTCTTTCACTTGAGGATTTGTTAGGCTGGTTATCATGGTTTTGGAGTGCGACGGCTTGCCGTCGCTTTTAAATGGTAACGCTGAGAATTTCCAATCATGTATTTCGTGCAAATAACGCAATGAAATGTTTATATGAATCTATAATTACATTTCATTGTTGGCACAAATAACGTTTTTCGTTGTTCTCGGCGGTTATGGTAATGAAAGCGACGCCAAGGCGTCGCACTCCATATTATTCTATCACCGTTGTCGGCGTCTGATAGTAGTTGTCTGGATAGCTCTGAATGGAAGGACCATTGAGCGACGGCGGCGGATACGATCCGGGTTCAGCGCCGATATAGGGGTTGTATTCTGGCGCAGGCGGAGGAGTGGCTGTATACGGACCGGCGGCGGAATAATCTGCCGGAGGAATAGCGGGATTGTATGGATCCGGCGGCATTGATGAACTGACGGGAGCCTGAAAGTTTTTCAGTTCCAGACCGCGAGCGATAATATCATTTTCACTCTCCTCCGGACGACGGTGGAGTTGGAAGTTTAAATTTCGATGGTCGTGAATATCCCTGCCGGCGAAGTTATCCGAAAAAAAGTCCAGCGGCGGAACCTGATACCATGGCGGTTTTATATCTCTCAGTTCGTTGACCGTTTCATAACCGTCCATTTCCAACCGGATATTACGCGTTCCATAATACGTAAAATCATGTGAAACCGGAGTTTGACCAATCTCGTGATTGTCAATATACACCATCGCTCCCGGCGGATCAGACGTAATCGTCATGCGTCTGTGAACGCAGCCGCTTGCAGACAAAATAGATAATGTCAGCAACATAAGATAAACGGCAGAACAATTTTTTATGAACATTTTCATAAATCCTGGCAATACTGCCCTGGGGAGCCTTTATTTTTACTTGACGATGTGTATAATAAAGGATGGGAAGTATATATATAATCCTGTGGTGGATAATAGCGAATATTTTAAAACAGTTCCAGAGCAAT
>JAZRTH010000674.1:0-1159 GCA_045651945.1 Thermoguttaceae bacterium | reverse complement strand
GGGCTTTCCAGTCTCTCTGACAGATGTTTCGGCTGCACCGCCTGGGTTCTCTACAAAGAAAACATGGAATACTTACACTGCGACGATTTAAGCTGGAACGGCAAACAAAAATGTGATTAAAAAAAACGCTCCAATTGGAGCGTTTTTTTATTCTTCTGTAATCTGTATATCTGTAAGTTTGATTTGTCCGGAATCAGCTTCTTCTTCCAACTCCGGGGCTCCGGCTGTCTTAACAGTTTCTTCTTCCTCAGGAGAAACAATTTTGTTGATTGTAACAACCGAATCACCAGCACCAAGGTTCTGCATTTTAACGCCGGTTGCTGGTCTTCCTTGACGAGAAATATCTGCCGCCTTAATACGACTTACCACCCCACTTGCAGTAACCACCATGATTTCATCGTCTTCATCAACAATAGTTAACGCAACCAATCTGGATTGAATTGTTTTAAATTTAGTAGCTATAAGTCCGATACCACCTCTGTTTTGAGTTCTGAACTCAGACAATTTTGAGCGTTTTCCAAAACCGTCAGAAGTCGCTACCAACAAGTCAGCGTCATAATCACGCGGCACAATGTCACATCCAACAATTCCGTCACCTTGACGCAATTTCATTGAGTTTACGCCACGAGCTGAACGGCTGAGCGGTCTAAGCTCGTTAAGCGGGAACCTAATTGCCATACCGCAAGACGTTCCGATGAGAATTTCATCATTTTCATTGGCAACCTTAACCCAGTTAAGCGCGTCGCCTTCCCCAAGTCCAATTCCAATGATACCTGAGCGTCTGATACTTGCAAAGTTATCCAAGCCAATTTTCTTGATATAACCTTTTTGTGTAAGCATAATAAGATTTTGATTCGGGTCGAAATTAGAAACCGGCACAACAGCCGTAATTCTTTCATCCTGCTCAATAGGAAGAACGTTAACAATAGGCAAGCCCTTAGCCTGGCGCTGACCTTCTGGGAAGTCATATACGTTAAGACTATAAACAAGTCCTTTGCTAGAGAAGAACAACACCTTGTCGTGCATCATTGCGGTAAAGAAGTGTCCAACATCATCGTCCTCTTTAGTTTTGATTCCGCCTTTGCCTCTTGTCGCTCGATTTTGACGCTCGAATGTATCCATTGAAATACGTTTCAAGTAGCCTTGGCGAGTAATAAAC
>JAZRTH010000673.1:0-13152 GCA_045651945.1 Thermoguttaceae bacterium | reverse complement strand
TCTATCGTCCCTTTGCCCATCAGCTGAATTTGTTTAATCTTTTGTTGTATTTCAGTCTGGGACTTAATATTGAGTTTCCATCTCAGATACTCATTTTCTTTCTTAATATCATCGAGTTCTTTTGTCAAATCTTTAATTGTGGTATCCGCCAATTTAATATCTTCAACAATAGATTGAAGATCCTGTGTTATTGTCACGAGAAATGAACGATACAGATTGCAGCGATCTTTAATATCCTTTTCAATCTTTGTAAAAACTTTAAGCGCGCCTTCTTTGGGGTTATAATCTTTCCTGTAATCAATTCCCGCATTATGTAAGAATTGGGTATACTCTTTAGCAAATTTATTATTCATAAAAATTTTTTCTAAATTGTCTTTTCGCAACTTGCAATGAACGTTAAATGTTGCCTGTTGCAGCAAAAGAGCCTCCTGAAACATTTGAAACAGTTCCATTTTTAAGACGACATTATTAATTCCATTTTTGCGAGCAAAATTGTACAACGATGCTCTTCTGAAATCATTTCGATAGATAACTGCTAAAGAATCGAAATTGTTAATAATATCCCTTCTCGATGGACTCAAATGCGCTAATGACGTTGTTTTTGTGAATTCATCATGTTCGTCATTTGTTACACATTCTTCAACTCTTTTTCTCCAGTTTTCAATTGCATCCTTATTATCCCATAATTTTTTAATGATAGCCAACGCTTCTTCGTCTGTCAGCGCGCTCTCGCTTTTCGGCAGTGGTTGAGCGTAACAAGACTGCGGCGCTGTTGAAAGAGCCGTCAATATTGTTAACAACGCGGTTAAGATCACGACAGATAATGCGGTTCGATTATTCATTATTGGCGTTGTACTGGATTTATATAACCAAAATATGGAATTGGCGTCTGGATTATTTATTGTAATTAACGTCTACTCGATTGTAAAAATCAAACGCAATCCAGGCATGTTATATTGGTCTATGTTATTGGGCGATATCTTCTTCCACAGCAGGTACCGCTGCCAGTTGTCTTGCCAGCCTGAATCTAACGACAAATTGTTTTGACCGCCCATGATGCTGTACCCGACCGGTCTGTCGGAGTCAAGAACCAGTTCCGAGACGTTGCTGTGAACGTCGTAAAGCCCCCAGTTGTTCGGCTCTTCGCCGCTCTTAACGGCAGTAAATGCGCTTTCGAATAAATAGTCCGAATTCTTTATTGGTTTATTATAAAGCAAGCACCGGAAGTATGTCAAAGGCATTAATTTAACTATATCTCCTATTTTTTCATTGGGGTCGCTAAGTTTCAAAACGTCCTTGCTTTGAATCATTGTAACAATCTGATTCGGCGTAGCTTTGAATTCGTCGGAAGACAATTCCGATTCATCCCATAACATCTTCCAGTATTTCTTCATGTATGTTGTCTGGATTGATTCCAAAGACGACGAAGACTGCGAATCCAACAGCATGGAAAGACAGTCCTGCTTCATATAGTCCCGACCTTTGATCGTTCCAAGATGACAATAGCTTTTGACTGAGCCGGGGTCGTCGACCGCCACTGCGGCATAATACCACTCGATTGCAGCTGGCAGCCGGACTTTCACGCTGCCGGAAATGGACTTGTCAAATTTCGCTTTGCCGGAATTCAGCGCGCTTGTCAGCGTTTCGCAAACCATGTTCGCATAACGCAAGCCCTTTGAGGAACCCTTGTCTTCTAACGGAACGATGCCGTGGATCGGTTTGTTTTTATTTGTTGTCAGAGAACTGTTTCTCGCTGAAGCGTTGCAATTCTTGTTTAAGTTATCCAGCGAAGGCAGGTCTGGATTTAACTCTCTTAACGCTTCGTATTGAGCAATCGTAAGTTCCGTATCCATTATA
Organism: Thermoguttaceae bacterium; assembly: GCA_045651945.1. Classification (GTDB taxonomy): domain Bacteria; phylum Planctomycetota; class Planctomycetia; order Pirellulales; family Thermoguttaceae; genus RUG11551. Next base: position 11,295 of record JAZRTH010000673.1, on the reverse strand, counting down.
TAAAAATCATGCTCAATGGTTTCTCCCTGCGAACGAATAAAATTGATTGGCATTTCAAACGATTCGCATTTAGGACACTTGATAAAGGTGAACTCCTCTCCATTGATCGTTACTTTGACAGGACTTCCAGGGGCGGTAGCGCCGACTTCTTCTCGAGGGGCTTCTTCCGCTGCCGCGTCATCAGAGGGCGTTTCCGGCGCGGCGGGAACGTCCTCTGGCTGTTCCGTCGTTGGAACGGGGCGAACAGTTGACTCGGGAATTAACACAAAACGAAAACTGATGTTTGGATTGACTGTATCTGCGCTGGTGTTTCTTTGATTGCTGACGGCTCGATTCTGATAATTCTTTTTATTGAAATCTTCTTCCGACGCGCCTTTATAGATGCGAAACGACGTTAAAGATTTCTGATCAATATCAATGACGGTTTGATGTTCATTCGAATCGCCTACGCAATAGTACGTAAAACAGGGCGATCCGTTATTGGGGAAGTATGTAATGAGTTTTTTCTTGTCTATGGTTCTGTTAAAGCCGTAATTGTCATTTTGTTTATCAATGCACCATTCAGAAAAATAGGAAGCTGCGTGCTTAATTCCCAACTCGGTAACGTCGTCGTCAGGGCTTTTACCGGGAAGGTTGTTACCCCATGGAAAGGTGTTTTTAGATTCCTTGCCGCGCACTGCGCATTCCCATTCGATTACCGAAGGAAGACGGATGGTCATGTTATTCAATGTCAGCCCTAGCGACTGGTTGGCAAGATCCGCCGATTCCATTGCCTGTTTCCAGGTTATTTCGTTGGGCGATTGATATTTGCTGATAGCCTTCAACTGTTCCGGGGTAATTTTATCCTCCATTATAAAAAATCCGGAGTCGAGCTGAATTTCATACATGTCTTGTTTTCTGGGGGCGCGACCGGAGATCGAAGTCAAAATTCTGGAGTTTTCTTCATCATTGCCGATGTAATACGTTCCTGGACTGACATAGACAAAACGAAACGATTGTCCATTAATGTCAATATCCACCGTTCCTTTTCCCGCCGCCTGGACCTGTTTAATTTTATCCCGCGTTCCGTTCGTCATATAAGAATTAAGTTTCTCATGAAGACCCTTGATAATTTTATCCTTTTCAATGAGTTGTTCTTGAAACGCTTTTACCGTCGATTTATCCAAAGCGCTAGTACCTGTTTCAAGATCTTTAATTAAGGCTAAAACTAAATCTTGAAATAAAGCGCGGCGTTGAAGAATCTGTTTTTCGATATTCTTCAAGTCCTCAATCTTGCTCAGTACAGGGTCTGACGCTTCGGTAGTCTTCTTGTATGTGATATCCCAATTGAACAAGAAGCGTCTATAGAAAAGAGCTAATTCGTTATTTTCACCGATATTGGCAAAATTCTCTTTCTGCCACTTGCAATGAACAGCGTATAATGAGGTTTGAAACAAAACCGCTTGCTGATATAATTGCAATAAGTCAGTTTTTAAATTTGTATACTTTTGTTCCTGGGCGGCATCGTACAAATCGGCTCTTTTATCATCATCAAGATATATAATCGCCAAAATTACAAGGAATTCTAATACGTCTCCTCTCTGTTCACGTATTGATTCTGGAGACAGCTTTTTGAATTCTTCATGCTCGCTGTTTGCCATCTGTTCTTCAAGCGTTTGACGCCACATTTCAAGATTCGCTTTAAATAAAGCCATATTTTCTTTAAGAACCACTGCCGCAAAGACGCAATCACTAATATCAGGCTTTGGCGCCTCTTCTTCTGAAGCGTCTTCCGCAGCATCAGACAGAGATTGAGCATGACAAGGCGAAAACGCTGAAAAAAACGTCGTCAAACATAAAAACAAAACAGTGAATATAACAGAAAAAAAGCTATTTCGATTATTCATTATTGTCATTGTATTGAATTTATATAACCATACATCATGAAATTGACATCTGTATTCATTGTAGAATACAAATGTCAATTTCTGTAAAACGCTTTTTCAAGAGCGTCTGAACAACAGGAAAAACTCAAAAAAACAGTTGCCGTTACAGTTAATCAACAGTGAAAATCAAACGCAACCCAGGCATGGTGTGTTTGTCGATATTGCGTGGATACACTTTTTTCCATAACAGGTATCGCTGCCAGTTGTCTTCCCAGCCGGAATCCAACGACAAGTTGCTTTGACCTCCCATAACACAGTATTTAGCTGAGCTTTCTGAATCGAGAACCAGCTCGGAGGCGTTGCTGTGGACGTCGTAAATATTCCAGTCGTTAGGCAGTTCGCCCTCTTTAACCGTAGTAAATGAACTATCGAATAAATAGGCTGCGCTGTCAGTGGGTTTATCGAAAAGCAAACAACGCAAATACGTCAAGGGCATGTTTTTAATCACATCATTTAAATCCTCGCGCGGATCGCTGATTTTCATGACTTCCCTGTTTTCAATCATCATGATGATTTGATCAGGCGTGGCTTTGAATGAATCGGAGGATATGCCGGATATGTTCCATGCATCCTTCCAGTACTTGCTCATATATGTTACCTGGATTGCTTCTAACGACGATGTGGATGGCGATTCAAGCAAAATTGCTAAACAATTATCATGTGCATAATCTCGGCCTTTAATCTTTCCAAGATGGCAATACTGTTCCATCGCATTCGGATCGTTTACCGCGACAGCTGCATAATACCATTGAGCGGCAGTAGGAATACTCACGGTCTTGGGTTCGGTAAGATTCTTGATGCCTTCGTTAAGCTCTGCTTTGCCGGAATTAATCGCCTCGGTTAGCGTATCGCAAATCATCTGCGCATATCGCAATCCTTCAGAAGAATCCTTGGCGTCTAAAGGAACGATTCCATGCAATGGCTTGAACTTATGTTCAATCTGAACGCTGTTCCGATCGATTTCGCAGTTTTTGTTGAATTCGCTAATTTTAGGCAGGTCGGGATTCAGCGTTCTCAACTCTTCATATTGAGCTACTGTAAGTTCCGTATCCATTATATAAAAATCCTGATCAATGGATTCTTCCTGCGAACGGCCGAAGTTGATCGGCATTTGAAATGAATTGCACTTGGGACACTTAACAAAATTAAATTCAACGTCATTGATTGTTACCGTGTATGGCGTCGACGTCGGAGGCGGCGGTGGCGGCGGAGGAGGCGGCGGAGGACAGCCGACAATAAACCCTATCATTGCAGCAAAAAGGACAAAGCCGGCAATTCTAAAGCTTGAACGTGTCATTCAATATCCTTTCAAATCAAAACTTTTATTTAGGACTAATTTCCTACATTATTAAAACAGGTGGAATCCGTACGAGCCAAAACCATTGATTGAACAGCCGTCATCAGCGTTGACCGTTTGCTGCGAACCGATTCCACGATCCCAATAATTCATTCTATTATAATCATCATTCTAATCATATTACGAATAAAACGACGATTTGTTATTTTCAATAACGATTATTTGACGATTCAAAGGACAATCGCCGCAACGCCTTCTCGCGAAACTGCCGACTATTTGAAAAACCTTGTGCAAACAATCGTGTTAAACAAATTAATCAACGGTAAAAATCAACCGCAAACCGGGCATTGTGTGTTTGTCAAGCTCGCGAGGATACACTTTTTTCCATAACAGGTATCGCTGCCAGTTGTCTTCCCAGCCTGAATCTAACGATAAGTTGTTTTGACCGCCCATAATACTGTATCCCGTTGAACTGTCCTGGTCAAGGACCAGTTCAGAGACGTTGCTGTGTACGTCGTATAGTCCCCAGTTGTTTGGAAGCTCTCCTTCTTTTACAACAGAGATAGCGCTATCGAATAAATAGGTTGAGCTATCGGCGGGTTTGTTATAAAGCAAACATCGCAAATACGTCAAAGGCATGTTTTTGACAATATCATTTATGTCCTCGCGAGGGTCGCTAAGCTTTAAACTGTCTCGGTTCTCAATCATAGCGATGATTTGGTTGGGCGTGGCTTTAAAGGACTCGGAGGACAATCCGGTGTCATCCCATATCATCTTCCAGTATTTGCTCATGTATGTTACCTGGATTGATTCCAAAGACGACGTGGATGGCGATTCAAGCATAATGGATAAACAGTTCTCATTTAAATATTCTCTGCCTGCAATCGTCCCAAGGTGACAATAGCGTTTGATGTCTTCCGTTGAATTTGCCCCAACAGCCGCATAAAACCATTGGGTAGTAGTGGGAATTCCTGCTGTTTTGTCGCCAGAAACATCTTTATTAAACCTTGCATCGCCAGAATTAAGCGCATCCGTCAGCGTATCGCAAATCATCTGCGCGTAATGCAATCCGCGGGAAGAGTCCTTGTCGTCTAAAGGCACAATCCCATGCAAAGGTTTTTTCCTGTCCTCAATCTTGCTGCTGTTTCGAACAGACGCATCGCAGTTTTTGTTGAATTCGCCGATTTCTGGCAAATCAGAATTCAGCTTTCTTAACGCTTCGTATTGAGCTACAGTAAGCTCCGTATTCATAATATAAAATTCCTGATTAATTGTCTCGCCCCACGAACGGTTGGGATTGTCATTGTCAGGCATGGCAACATAATTGCATTTAGAGCACTTGACAAATCCAAAAACAACGCCGTTGATGGTAACGGTATAATGCTCTGGCGGATCAATGACGTCATGAGGAGTATCATCATCTATGTAGACTCTTGAAGGTCCGTCGTAAACTTCTACAGGCTCTGGAGGAAGATCGTCATCGTCGATATATCCGCCATCGTCGTCATCGTCGTCGATATCAACTGTTGTGAAGGAGGAGGATGTTCTTGTTGGCGTTGTCTTTTTACCCGAACCTGAGCTGTTAAAATAACCCATGATGATAAAAAAGAGGATAATGTAAAACAAGCAGGAACATCCGGATGAATTGGAATCAGCCATATATCTATAACTCCTTTCAAAATTTGATTAAGGGTGGAATGTTAGTAGTTTGATTTTGGCGGTTGCGGAGGGGGAATCAGCACAAATCGAAAACTAATGTTTGGATTAACGGAATCGTCGCTTGTAGATCGCTGCATACTAATTGCGCGATTTTGATAATTACCTTTATTGTAATCGTCTGTTGACGCTCCTTTATAAATGCGGAATAACGCCGTTGACGTTTTGTTTATAACAGGAGCCTTGTATTCCCACTTATTGAGGGCAGCGCTCCAATAACCAATGATGGGGGTTTGCTTAACAGTATGGGTGTATTGATCTATGTAGCAGGGAAAGTAAAGAACAGGCTTGCTCTTGTCAATAGTCATCTCATCAATGGCATATAAATTGGAGGTCTTAAAATCGAGGCACCATTCAGAAAAGATGGAGCCTGCGTGTTTAATTCCCAACGCAGTAACGTCTTCATCAGGATTTTTGTCCGGGTTTTCATTACCCCAGGGGAAGATGTTTTTAGATCCCATGCCGCGTACAGCGCATTCCCATTCGATTTCTGTAGGAAGACGAATTAACATATTAGCATTAGGCAAGGATTTTCTCAATAATTGATTCACATAATTAGCCACTAAAGACGCTTGCACTCCTGTTAAATCATTAGGATTGTATTTTTGTCCAAAAATCGCCGTCAACTGTTCCGAGGTTATTTTATCTTCCAAAATAAAATAGCCGGATTGGAGTTGAGTTGTATACATGCTAAATTTGCGAACGGAATGCCCGGACAGCGAAGTCAAAATCTTATTGTTATTTTCGTCATTGCCTATATAATACGTTCCCGGACATACGTAGACAAAACGAAATGATTGCCCGTTGATGGGAATTTCCACTGTTCCTTTCCCCGCTTGCTGGATTTGCTGAATCTGTTCTGCTATGCTGGCTGGCGGTCTGGGAGTCGCAGGCGTTGTCGAAGGCGTTGTTGAAGGCGTTGTTGAAGGCGTTGTCGTTACAACAGTACGATTAGCGTTGAATATCTTATAGTCAGCAACAATTTCATTGGTTAACAAATTCACAAAATCATTATAACGATTTCGGCGCTTAAGAATGTCATCTCCAATTTTATTTAAAGATTCCCTGGTATACCCTTTGTCTTCGCTATAGCATAATTGCACAGCGTAATCCTCAGGCGTAATTCCAAAATTGAACAAAAAGGTCTTATATTCCGGAGTCAGATTATTTCCATCCCCAATGAATATAAAGTTGTCTTTTCTCCACTTGCAATGGACCGAATACAACGCATCCTGAAACAGAATTGCTTCCTTGTATATCAGCAACAAATCAGTTTTAATTGTTGTGTATTTTTTAGCGTTAGCCAAATTAAATAAGGCATTCCTGTTATTTGCATCCTGGTAAGTGATTGCCCACTTTTCGAGAGCGCCCAGGTATTTAGCTTTATTGTCATGATTATCATTCGAATAGAGCGTCTTGTATGCTTGGTGATCATTGTTTGTAACGCACTCTTCGATTTGCATTCTCCATGTTTCAATATTACTTTTAAAAGTATTCCATTGCTGAGAAGCGTTAATTACAATATTGTGATAACTATCATCCACGATGGTACCATCGGCTAACCTCATTTGTGCATAACAAGGCGATGACGATGGAGAATACGCCGTCAAACTTGTAAACAACGCTGTTAAGATCACGATTGATAATGCGGTTCGATTAATCATTGTTGGCATTGTATTTGATAAACGTTTATCATGGAATTAACGTCAGTATAATCCATTATACCAAACGTTCGTTCCGAAATTTTTATTCATCTAAAAACTGAATGAAACGCTATGGCAGTCATTCGGTTTCAAAAGGTTTATTCGACTGTAAAAATCAAACGCAAACCTGGCATGGAGTTTTGGTCGAGATTGTCAGGAGACAGCTTTTTCCAAAGCAAAAATCGCTGCCAATTGTCTTCCCATCCAGTCTCTAACGATATGTTATTTTGACCTCCCATAATGCTGTAGCCTGCGGGGTTTCCGGAATCGAGAACCAATTCGGAAGCATTGCTGTGAATGTCGTAAAGCTCCCAGTTATTTGGCGTTTCGACCTCTTTTACAGACGAAAACGAGCTGTCGTATAAATAGATTGAACTATCAGACGGCATGTCGTAAAGCAGGCTTCGCAAATATGTCAAGGGCATGGATTTTACAGTTCTGTCAACGAACGACTTGTCGTCGCCATGCTTTAAACGGTCTCTGTTTTGAAGCATCAGGAAAATCTGCTCTGGCGTGGCTTTAAACTCCTCGCTCGATATCGAAGACTCGTCCCATAACGTCTTCCAGTTTTTCTTCATCTGAATAATTGATTTTTTATCCAAAGATTTCGATATAGGCGAGTTCAACAAAATTTCAAGACAGTTTTCCTGAACGTAATCTTTTCCCTTAATCGTTCCGAGATGGCAATAGCTTTTGAGGTCTTTTACGTCGTCAACAGCAACAGCTGCGTAATACCACTGAGCTGCGGAAGGAATCGATGCCGTTTTGTGATCAGGAATATCTTTATCAAAAGTCGTTTTATCAGAATTGAGCGCTTGAGTCAGCGTTTTGCTAATCATATCCGCATATCGCAACGCGTCAGGAGATTTTTTGTTGTCCAATGGAACAACCCCATGTAAAGGCTTGAACTTATTTTCAATCTGAACGCTGTTCCTGTCAGAAGATACGCAATTCTTATTGAATTCGCTCAATTCCGGCAACCCCGGATTCAACTTCTTTAACGCTTCGTATTGCGCAATGTTAAGCTCCGAGTCCATAATATAAAAATCCTGATCAATGGATTCGCTCTGCCCTTTATCAAAATCGACAGGCATTTCGAATGATTCGCATTTGGAACACTTGATAAAAGTAAAATCGACGCCATTAATCACAACAGAAACTTTAACAAGTTCTGGTTTTACAACCGCTGGTTCCGTAGTTGAAACAGCGTTGTCAGTTGTAACAGCGCCGTCAGCGGGGCTGGTTTCAGATGGCTTTGTTCCATCAGCAGACTTTTTATCAAATGAAAGTGAAAACTTTATATGTGACTTAAAATAATCAACGCACTGCTTATACCCGGGTTTTCCTGCAATAAACCAACCGACAGCAGTTGCAAGAATTGCTGTAACAATAATAGCGGAAATGATACCACAGTATAATGATTTACGAGACATTTCGATCTCCTTATATAACAAATCGCTCTATTTATTTAATTAATCTTGCGGAATCAACACTAACCGAAAACTGACATTCGGTTTGCTGACGTCGTCGCTAATAGACCGCTGCATACTGATAGTTCGGTTTTGAAAATTCTTTTTGTTAATATCTTCGTCAGACGCTCCTTTATACACGCGAAATGACAGCGCTGGCGATTTTGAATCAAGATCAACGATTGCTCGATTTTCTTTTGGAAGTCCTACGCAATAGTATGTTAAATAGGGCGGATTGCTGTTGGGGAAATATGTAACAGCTTTATTCGGGTCAAGCGTTCCGACAACCCCGTAATTGTCCATCTTTTTATCAATGCACCATTCCGCAAAGATGGACGCTGCGTGTTTAATTCCCAACGCGGTAACGTCTTCATCAGGATTTTTGTCCGGGTTTTCATTACCCCAAGGAAAGAGGTTTTTAGATCCCTTGCCGCGGACGGCGCATTCCCATTCGATTTCTGTTGGAAGTCGAACGGTCATGCCATTCAATATCAAACTTAGCAACAGATTGGCTTTTTCAGCCGATTCCATAGCCTGTTTCCATGTCAATCCATTGGGAACTTGAAACTCATTATTAGTGAGTGCTTGAAGCTGCTCCGGAGTAATTTTATCTTCCATAATAAAAAATCCGGATTTAAGCGTAATCTCGTTCATCGCAAATTTACGCATTGAATGTCCTGCCAGTTCAGTCAATTTTTTATTGAGCTCTTCATCATTGCCGATATAATACTTTCCCGGGCTTACATAGATAAAGCGAATTTTTTGTTGTTCATTAAAGAAGTCAAAGGGAATGTCAATTGTCCCCTCGCCAGCTTCCTGAATTTGTTTAATCTTTTCCTGCAATTCAGCCTGGAACTTGATACCCAGTTTACTTTTGGCAATGTCAAGCTGATTTTTAATTTCATTGAGTTCTTTTGTCAATTTATTATTTTCTTCTACATATGCTCTGCTTTCTACTACCATGTCTTGGAAATCACTCGTTAATTTCAAAATAAACGTGCGATATTGATTACGGCGCTCTGAAATGTCATTTCTAATACATTTAAGAACGTTATATGCCGTACTTGTTTTGGCTTTGTAATCATCTGCAAGATCAATTCCAGAGTTATGTAAGAATTGTTTATATCCTTTAGAAAAGTTGTTGCTTTCATAAATTTGTTCCAGGTTGTCTGTCTTCAATTTGGAATAAACTTGATATGTTGCGTCTTCTAGCAAAAATGCTTCTTGAAACAACTCCAGAAGAGTAAATTTAATATCTTCTTTGTTAAATCTTTCGTCCTTTTTAGCAGCATTAAACAAGGAACTTCTTTGTTTATCCTCTTGATAAATTGTTGCCAATAAATCAAATTTGTTAATAGTTTCTCTTCTCCATGTACGCAGTTTGGTGAATGAAGTTGATTCCACAAACTCGTCAGTTTTGTTATTTGTAATACATTCTTCAACCTTCTGCCTCCATCTTGAAATATTCTCTTTTTCTGTCATCAATTCGTTAATGATATCCAATGCTTTTTCGTTTGTCAGCTTTTGCCCGCTTTTTGGCAATGGTTGGGCGTAACAAGACGACGGCGATGTTGAAAGAGCCGACAAACTTGTAAACAAAGCAGTGAAGACAACGATCGATAAAGTGGTGCGGTTAATCATTGTTGAGATTATTTTAGTTGAAGTTTAAAAAGGGAAAACAGGCTTCTGTATCACGGGAATGATACAGAAGCCCTTTGGACAACATGTCCGGTTAATCAAATCATCCTTCCTGGACAGCCTTAATCGGGTCAATACGACTGGCGCGCCATGCCGGATAAAAAGATCCGCCCAGGCAGCAAACCAACATGATGCCAATGACAAGCAAAATGTCTTTCATCGTGAAAATAACCAATACGGCTTCTGGGAGAATTCCCGCCATTCCAAGAGTGATGCAAAACATTGCAACTACCGTCGCGAATAGCAGCAACAGGATTGCTGCGAAGACGGTAATGATAAACGAACGGAACAAAACGAAGAAGAAAATTCCGAATTTGGATACGCCCATAACTCGAAGAATTCCAATCATTCTGCGCTTTTGTTCTGTTGAATCAATCATTGTTGAAACAATCGTTATCAACCCGAAAATGAAAATACAGAAGGCAATAACGCTAATAAGCAGACTTAAGAAGCTGTCAACTTCTTTCATATTGTCAATCTGTTCGGTATCGGCATTAACTGCGTATCCAAGATTCTCCCGTATCGCAGACACAACGTCAGGCACGTTGTTGATATCGTCAACAAGCAATTTAAAACCATTGAACGTTTGCTCTTCTTGCCCCATGAAAAATCGATAATCAATATCCGAGTAAAAAGCGTAGCCATTCTTATAGGCATAAATATACGATAACAATTCACTGGGAATGTAGACGTTTTCAACATCTTTCATCGCTTCTGCCAAAATTTCTTCCGGATTTTTGGAAGCGGCTTCTGTCTTGGCTTCCGGAGCGTCGGCAGCTTTATCTTCCGGAGCGGTTTCGGTTCCGGCTTCCGGAGCGTCAGCGGCTTTATCTTCCGGAGCGTTTTCGGTTCCAGCTTCCGGAGCGTCAGCGGCTTTATCTTCCGGAGCGGTTTCGGTTCCGGTTTCCGGAGCGTCAGCGGCTTTATCTTCCGGAGCGGTTTCGGTTCCGGCATCCGGAGCGCCGGCGGCTTTTTCTTCTGGAGCGGTTTCGGTTCCAGCATCCGGAGCGTCAGCAGCTTTTTCTTCCGGAGCGGTTTCGGTTCCGGTTTCCGGAGCGTCAGCAGCTTCATCTTCCGTAGCTGGTGGTAAACCTGGAAGTTCGTCTGCAACGTCCTCGCCCTTGTTAATCGCATCAGCTGCGTCAGATTTAATATCTGCAACTTTGTCAGCTACAGTTTCGTCATTTGAATCAGTAGCGTCTGAGGCGCTTTCAGAACTCGAATCCGTCTTGGCTTCTTCTGGCTTAACAGCATCTTCCGGCTTAACAGCATCTTCCGGCTTAGTAGCTTCTTCCGGCGTTGTTGCTTCTTCCGGCGTTGTTGCTTCTTCCGGCGTTGTTGCTTCTTCCGGCGTGGTTGCTTCTTCCGGTGTTGTTGCTTCTTCCGGCGTGGTTGCTTCTTCCGGCGTGGTTGCTTCTTCCGGTGTTGTTGCTTCTTCCGGTGTTGTTGCTTCTTCCGGTGTTGTTGCTTCTTCCGGCGTTGTTGCA
>JAZRTH010000672.1:0-6848 GCA_045651945.1 Thermoguttaceae bacterium | reverse complement strand
GCCGTAACGATTTCCTGGCTAATCGTTCCGCCCTGAAAACCGGCGGCGCCGTTATTGCCTATTTCAACGCCGGTATAGCTCAAAACCGGATTAGGACCAAGCCCCGCTTGAAGTCTTTTCCCTTGCAGCGCCTGGATTTTTTGCATTTCCGCCCTCAGAGCGGGATGATAACTCTGAGCCTGCATTTCCAGCTCCGACAGTGTGTACGCATCTGCCGTCGTTACGCTTAACGCTGCGATGAGGACAAAAATTCCAAAGATGTATTTCATAATCTAAAACGTTTTGTATCAAGGTGTTATGGAAAATCAACGATAGTTGAAGTCTGTAATCCTGTTTCGGATTATTCGATATAATCGGAATAATCAATACAAAACTTTAGGTGCGTTTAATTTTACTCGCAACTGCCTTCCCGCTTCTTGGCATAGAATTCCCAAAACAGCGCCGGGCGGACGAGGAATTCCATGAGCGTTGAGGTCAAAAGCCCGCCTACGACGACGGTTGCAATCGGGTACAGAATTTCTCTGCCGGGTTCGTTGGCGGCGAAAGTCAGGGGCAGCAAGCCAATTGCCGAGGTCAACGCTGTCATGAGCATGGGAGCGACGCGCTGTCGTCCGGCTCGAACTATCATGTCTTTGCAGAACGTATCCCCTTCATAGCGAACAAGATGCAGGTAATGGTCGATTAGCAGAATTCCGTTTCTGGAGGCGATGCCGCACAGGGAGATCATACCAACCAGGTTCGGAACCGTTCGCGCCTGCCCGGTGATGAGCATAGCCGCTACGCCGCCGACCAAAGCCAGAGGCAGAATCGACATGATTTGCAGGCTCAGGTTGACGCTTTTGAACATGCTGTACAAGACCATGAACACGCCGACCAGAGACAGGCACGTCAAGAGCATGATTTGCCGGGACGCGGCCTGTTCCGACTCGAACAGCCCCGCCAGTTCAATTTCGACGTTGTCCTCTGTCAGCTCTTTCATGTACGGAGCCAGTGCAGCTTCGATGTCCTCTTTGACGTCGACGGCGCCGCGTTTTCGGGGGTTGGACTGGATCATAATCTGGGGGCGTCCTTTTTCGTGGTCGATTTGACTCGGCCCGCTGGACTGGGTGTCGATTTGAGCAACGCTTTCCAGCGGGATTCGACCTCCGCCGGGCGTTCCAATCGGCATCTGCGACAGTTCCTGAAGGTTCTCGCGGTACTTGTCCGCCAGGCGGATGAGAACTTCAAACGACCGCTGCCCTTCGATGATTTCCGTCGCAACGCGCCCGTTCATGGCGGTGTAAATAATCTCGTTGACGTCGCCCGGCCGCAGCCCGTACTGCGCCAGCTGATCGCGTTTGAGTGTAATTCTGACTTGCGGGATGTCAACCTGAATGGGGTCGGCGCGCAGCGACCCAACGTCCGGGATGTCCTTGAGGAGTTCCTGAATTCGTTTGGCTCGCTGACGAATCACGCTCGGGCTGTCGCCTCGAACTTTAATGGCGATTTTGGACCGCGTGCCGCTTCTGAGATGGTTGATTAAATGCTGCAGCGGCTGGTCGTAAAAGGCGACGGTTCCGGGAATGGATTTCGGGTCGATGAGCTTAACCGTATCGTCGATAATCTCGTTGAGCTTTCTGCCGGAGTTGGGGTCAAGAGAAACGATCATTTCCGACGTGTTGACCGGAACGGCGTGTTCGTCCATTTCCGAACGGCCAACGCGGCAAACCACGGATTTCACGCCGCGAATTTTCAGCAGTTGGGCGGAGAGCTTGTCCGCCATGGCAGACGTCGTTTCCAGCGAAGAGCCGGGCATGAGGTCCATATTAACCTGAAGCGCGCCTTCGTTAAACGGTGGGATGAAGTCTCGATTCATATTGAAAAACGCCCAGCCCGCCCACAAAATCAGAGCGCACGACAAAACCATGATGGTTTTGGGGAACGTCATCGAGAACCGAATCAGCCCTTCGGCGACCCACTGGACAAATCGAAGAACGATTCCAACAGACTTCCGCCCGTCGACGTCGCCCTGAACCGCCTGACGTCTTGCCGCGCCGGGCAAAAGGATGTAGCACAGAACAGGGGTAACTGTTACAGAAACCATCAACGACGACAGAATCGAAACGATATACGCCATTCCCAGCGGGGAGAACAATTTCCCTTCAATTCCAACCAGGAAGAACAGCGGGAGGAATACCAGTACAACGATCATCGTACCGTGAACAATCGAGTTTCGGATTTCAGCCGAGGCGTTAAAGACGATGTTTAGCAGCGTCTTGTTATCCGCGGGCGTGGACTCGCTCCTGTTGGCGTAAAAGAGTTTTAACCGTCGGAAGACGTTTTCGACGTCAACAATTCCGTCGTCGACCAGTTCTCCAATCGCAACCGCCAAACCGCCCAGTGTCATCGTATTAACGGACAATCCAAACCAGGAGAAAACCAGGCAGGCGGCGATAATCGACAACGGCATGGCGATAATCGTAATAAGCGTTGTCCGCAGATTCATCAAAAACAAAACCAGAGTCGCCACGACCAGAGCCGCGCCAATCCAGAGGGCTTCAATGCAGTTCGACACCGCCAGATCGATAAACGTCTGCTGTTCGTAAAGCGTTTCGATCGTCAAGCCGGGGTACTGGCGATTGAGCATGTTTTGAATCTTCTGCATCTCCTTGTGAATTTGAGCGGTCAGAGCGCGGGTGTCTTTTGCCGGCTGTTTGCCGATGTTCAACACAACGCACGGACGCTGTTCCCCGTGGATGTGAGCAGAGGCGTCGCCCACTTTTACTGCGCCCGCCTCGACGACGTCCGCAACCTGTTCCAGCAGCAGCGCCGGCTGACGCGAGCCGTCAACGACAATCTGCTGAAGGTCTTCGATCTTTTCAATTCGCCCTACGGCGCGAACCAGATACTGATTGGGTCCTTGATTAACCAGATACCCGCCGGTAACGTTGCTGTTGGACTGCTCGATGGCGGAGACCACCTGATCCAGCGTTACGTTGTACGAAAGCAGGTCGTCCGTCCGAACGCGAATCTGATACTGCTTGCGCTCGCCGCCGGTTGGATAGACTTCCGCAACGCCCTCAATTCCCATCAAACGCGGTCGAATAACCCAGTCCGCCGTCGTCCGCAAATCTATCGGCGACATCTGATCGCTTTCATCCCAAATGCAAAGCATGAGGATTTGACCCATAACAGAGCTTAACGGCGTCATTCGCGGCAGAACGCCGTCCGGGAGGGCGTCGCCCGTTGAAGACAAACACTCCGAAACAATCTGACGCGCTCGATACGGCTCAACGTTCCAGTCGAAATCGACTACGACAACAGACAAGCCTGCGGAAGACTGCGATCGAATTGCTTCTACGCCCGCCGCGCCGTTAAGAGCCGTTTCAATCGGGCGGGTAATCTGAACGGCGATTTCCTCGGGCGCCATGCCGGGACATTCTGTCATGACGGTAACCCGGGGACGGTTCAAGTCCGGCAAAACGTCAATCGGAAGATGAATCGTTGTGTATCCGCCGTAGCCGATCAACAGAGCGGCGAGGACAAGAATTAACGTCTTATTCGACAGCGAAAAGCTGATTATTTTATTAAACATTACTCTTTAGTTAGTTGTAAGTTGCGGTGCGAAGCCGCACGGGCAATAGGACGAGGTTATGCATCCGAAAATGCTGGTTTTGGCGCTACCCACTTCCACTTGGGAACCGACCCTGTCGGTGCGAGTTGCGAGATGATTTATGGGGGAAAAATATGCTGAAATGGATTCTCAGTGTTCTCCGCACGGACAGGCAGACTGCAGTTTTCCGCCGCCGGCGTCCAGAGCGATTTGAAGCTGCGACGCGCCGCGAAGAGCGATTTTAACTCCCGGAGCAATCGAGCCGTCGTTGGCAAGAACGACCTCGGTCTGCGTTTGATAAAGGACGTGAACCGGACGGCGAATAAACGTCTTGTGCCCTTCTTCCACGTCTGAAAGTTCAAAGACGTAAGTGTCTGCCTGCTGACGCGCAACCGCCCAAACAGGAACGATTATACAGTTCTCGATCTTTTCGTACGGAACGGAAAGCTGGCATCGCTGCCCTGGCTTGAATCGCCATGACAAATACGGGTTGCCAGACGTCGTTTCTTCGTTGTGCTGTTCCAGTTCGTTGTCCAGCTCGATATAAAAGTTTAGCGTTCGGTCTTCGCTGTTGACCCGGTTGTTGATATTGCGAATATTCAAATCTGTAACCTTTTCGATGTCGCGTCCTGACTGCGTAAAGAGAGCTGTTACATTCGCCTCGTTTTCCATCGCCGCCGCCAGATCGCGTTCGTTGTAGGCGTACGCGCTGCCGCGAATGAGCAGCTGATCCATGTCGGAAACCTGACACAGCGGCTCGCCCAGATTTATGCTCTGTCCTTTCTGAACGTAAATGGCGTCCAGCTGCTGATGGTGAGCGCAATGTTCTTCCGTTTCTTTTTTACAGTTGATGCAATCTTCGTTAGTTTCGGGAGCGTATACCGTTACCTGAGAAATGATCTCCCGGTTTTTAATGAGCTTGTTTTCCACCTCGTCGGCGGGCAAGCCGTTAAGAAGCAGCACGCTGGTTTTCGCCTTCAACGCTGCATCGTTTTCCATTTTCTGAAAAGCGACGTCTCGCTTTGCCTGCGGCGCCAAACCGTCTTCCAAACCCGACAGACGCTGTTCCTCTTTGAGAATGATATCGCGTTTTTGAATCAGCGCCAGCAGATCCGACTGCGCTGTAATAACGTCTTCTCGCGTTAAACGAATGTCAAACAGCGCCTGACCGTTTTGGATCATCTGTCCGGGATGAAAATATATCTTTTCGACAACCCCGCTGACCGGCGACGGGATTTTTGTCAGCGTTTCCCCAGGACGTTCTTCCAGAATGGCGGGAAACGTCATGGTTTTATCGAACGAACCCGTCTTAATCTCGCCAAAATCAGAATCCTTCTCGATTCCAATATTAGCCAACGCCTGATTAGACAACTCAAGCGTCATCACCTGCTCGTGATTATGTCCGTCGTGATCGCTGTGATTATGCCCGGCGTGGTCGTGCCCATCGTGATCGTCATGCCCGTCGCGCTTGGCGTGGTCGTGCCCGTCGTGGTCGTCATGCCCGTCGTGGTCGTCGTGATCGTCATGCTTGGCGTCGTCATGCCCGTCGTGGTCGTCATGGTCATCGTGCTTGGCGTGATCGTGTCCGTCGTGGTCGTCATGGTCGTCGTGCTTGGCGTGGTCATGCCCGTCGTGGTCGTCATGGTCGTCGTGCTTTGCGTGGTCATGCCCGTCGTGGTCGTCATGGTCGTCGTGCTTGGCGTGGTCATGCCCGTCGTGGTCGTCGTGTCCATCGTGGTTGTCATGATGATCAATCTTGCTGCTAATTGAATGAATCCATGAATTGACGTTCCCATGAACCGCTGGGACGAAATAATAAACTAAAGCGGCTGCGATGCACAACGCTACAATACTAAAAATTATTTTTTTCATTTTACTCAGTTTGGGTGAGGAACGCTTTTCTTGAAAGCAGGTTGGAAACAATTATTTAAAATAATTCACGATAAGCTTTTGACAGCTTTTTGAATCATTAGTATTAATAGTATAATCAAAAAAACTGTTTTATGCAAGGTGGTTTTTCAATAAGAAGGAGTAATTATTACAATAATTTGAATTATTAGACGTCTCCATCTTTGAGGTAAAACAATCCATGCTCATGCGGGCATTGACTACAGAATTATCGGATAAATACAAATTTTAGATGAGTCTAAAGTCGTCAAAAAAAATGCTAAAGCTTTTTCGTTAATGTTCCGATTTGTATACTATCTCAAACGGATATTGATTTTATGACGAAAAATCAAATTGAGATTGACGCAAGTAACGGATAGCGTCATTTTATTGCTGAAACTCTCTTTCCGACGTTTAGTCGGCCTCCACTTAAAGCGGTTATCAGCTTTGTTTTATTATCGCTGAAACTCCTCTTTCCGACGTCCCGTCGGCATCCACTTAAAGCGCTTTTCAGCCTTTTCATCCTCTGCGAACAGGTCGCATGGATGCATATTGTGGATTTCTCAAAACGGAGAGAGTATCATGAAAAAAAGCTTTAAAAAGCTTCTGGCTCTTATCGTAACAGCAACGCTTGCAATGCCAGTCTGCGCTCAGGAAACCGTCGATTCGTCTTTTTCGGCGCAAGCTTTGGCTGAAGCTGCAATGAAAGCCTCAGAAGATGTCGCAGATGTTAAACTGCCAGAAGCAGAAGAAAAGAAAGACGGGGAAGACGAAGAGGAAGAAGACGAAAACAAATGGAAGTGGGAATTCAGCGTCCAAAGCGGATTTTGGGCTAACCAGTGGGGCGCCACCGGCGGGGTTCAGGAATACGGCGTTCCCGGCGGCTGGGACTATTTCGGTCAGGGCGGAAACTCGTGTGCCGGTCTGAACATTGACAACACCGGATTCCATCTGTACGAATTTTACGCTGCAGGAAGCCGCGAGTACAAACTCAATGGCGACTGGAAGTTCCTCGTTCAGTCCGACTTCATGTACGGTACGAAAGCCCAGTTCTATCAGTCCGGCAACCGGTTCGATTACATGGCGCTGTCGAAGGGACAGTACGGTTTTGCGATTCCTCAACTGTACGCTGGAATTGGAACGGATAAATTCAACGTAATTGTTGGTAAATTTGCCTGTCCGATTGACAACCCGGGCGACGGTTTCTTCTTCAGCGATTCCTACAACCCGTGGCCAGACACTCACATGGGCGTCTTGGCGACGTGGGAACCCTGCGAAGCCGTCAATTTTACCCTCGGCTGGACGCAAGGCTGGAACGAAGCGTTCGACAGCGATTCCGACTCCTCGCTGGTCTGGTTCGGCATGAGCC